>JAAZAB010000420.1 GCA_012514555.1 Lentisphaerota bacterium | reverse complement strand
GCTCAGGGTGCGCGGCACGGGAACCACCGAGTACGACCTGAACGACACGCTCGAAGAGCTTCGAGACGCCATCCTGGCCGCGCACGCCGGCATGGATGCAACGCAGCTTGTCACCAGCGTTTTTATCACCGACGGTTTTGACGGCATACAGAGGGGCGCCGACGTCCTGGGCGACTGCCGCGACACGGTGTACCTGGCCACGGAGGACTTTTGCATGAGCAACGGCGAATTCGCGGTGGTTTACGGAGTCAACCACCAAGCCTCGGGCAAGGCCATCTATGCAAACGTGAATGTTTACGGCAGGACACCCACGACCGGCAACGACAACGAATTCGCGGGCGTGGCCAGCGTGGGAACCCGCGACAACCTGCCAGGCACCGCCCGAACGTACCTTGGCGATCATCCGCAGGCGGACCTGTTTTACGCCTATCGCGTCGCCCGGGACAACCCGGGCGGAGCGACCAACTGCCTCGTCATTCCGGCGCCACATGGCCGGCTGCGGCTGGATGTTCTGTGCCTGGCGTTCCGCGCCTACATTGAGCCTGGAAGAAAGGTCGGCCCCTGCGCCGGCGAAATGCTGTATGACCGGGCAATTCTATTCCGGTCCCGCCCGAAGGAATCGGCCAGATAGACGGGCCTGAAAACGGACATGCGTTCAACCCGGATTTTGCGGGATCAACGCCGCTGCACCCCGCTGTTGCACAGGACGGCGCCCAGGATCAGGAGCGAGGCGCCGGCCAGCAGATGCCACCCGACGGGCTCGCGCAGATACCAGCCGGCGAACAGCGTGGAAAACAGCGGCAGAAGGTAGGATAGCGTGGCCAGGAGCACCGCGCGCCCGCGCTGCATGGCGATATCCCACAGCCCGTAAGCCGAAGCCACCACAAAAACCGAATAGTACGCCCCGGGCAGGACAAGGGACATTGACCATTCGGAGCGTTCGCCGGACGCCAGCTTGACGGCAAGAAACAACGCGCCCACGGCCAGTGAAAAGAGCGGAACCCCGTTCGCCCCGCCTCGAGGCGCGAACTTCCTGGCCGCGCCCGAATACACGGCCCAGCAGACGGCGGACCCGACCATCAACGCGAAGGCGGCCGCATTACGGCCGATGGACGCGACAAAGGCACCCGGAGAAATCGAGCCGGCCATGCTGAACACCACGCCGAGGCAGCCGCACAGCAGGCCTGGGACCAGCATGCCCCAGCGCGCGCGGTAATTGAGCATCAGCATCAGGCTTATCACGGTCAGCCCGGGCCACGTGTAGTTCACCACGCCCAGCTGCATGGTCACCTGCCGGTCAGGGGCAATCGCCAGCGAAAAGGCGTAGCCAAGGCAGTAGCCCACAAAACAAGGGCCCCCGACAAGGAGATAAGGCCAGGCCGGCCTCGGGAAAAGCGCCCTTATCCGGCCATGGCGCAGCCATTCGAATGAAAGGCCCAGCAGGCCGCCGGCGCTGAAACAGACCCCGAGCAGAGTGGCCGGGCCCAGCTTTTCGCTCAGCGTTCGGGTGAACGCAATGCTCGTGGACCAGATGACAAGCGCGAGCACTCCGCACAAGGTTGGGTTTGGCAAACGCATTCCCGAACTATAGCGGCCGCGCGTTCAACGTCAACGACAAGCCCGCGCTCCGGTCACCCGGGACAAGCATCGCCCGCCGGCGCGGAGCACTCGATGATCCCGCTGCCAAGCACGACGTCACCAAGGTAAAACGCGACGATCTGGCCGGGCGTGACCGACGCCTGGGCCCGATCGAACACGACCTCGACCGAATCATCGCTCCCACCAGGGCGCACCTCGGCCCCGGCCTCCCTGTGCTGCTGCCGTATGCGCGCCCTGACCCGCATCGGCCTGTCCAGCCGGTCCGGCGCAAGCCAGTTGAGAAAGCGCGCCGTCAGCCGGCTCGACAGCAGGCACTCCCGGGGGCCGACAATCACAGCGTTGCGCAGGGGATCGATGCGCGCCACGTAAAGAGGCTTGCCCCCGCCGCCAAGTCCAAGCCCCTTGCGCTGGCCCACGGTATGAAAAACTATCCCCCGGTGGCGCCCCAGCACGCGCCCGTCAACGTGCAATATCGGGCCCGGCCTGACAGGCATGCCCGAAAACAGTCCTCCATGATCGGGGCCCGCGGCAAAATCCTGGCTCTCCGCGTTGCCGGCCAGGTCCCCGAACCCGGCTTCCCGCGCCAGGGCGCGGACTTCGACTTTCGTCATGCGGCCAAGCGGGAAAACTAGTTGGCCAAGCTGCCGCCGGGCCAGGCGCGAAAGAAAGTAAGACTGATCCTTGGCATGGTCCGCGCCCCTCTTGAGCAGGAGCCTGCCCGTTGCAGGATCGGGCTCGATCCTGGCATAATGGCCCGTGGCGAAGCCGTCGAAAACGACGCCTAGCTCGCGCGCCTTGTCGATGAGCCGGCCGAACTTGATCTGCCGGTTGCACTCGCCGCAGGGGTTCGGGGTCCGGCCGGCCATGTATTCCGCGCGGAAATAATCCAGCACCGTTTCGCGAAACTCGTTCCCAAGCGGGACCACCACGTGCGGAATGCCGAGGCGTTCCGCCACGCGGCCGGCGCGTTCAATCGCCAGCGCCTGGCCCGGCCCATGGCAGCCCTTGCTTTCGCCGCCGGCCTGCGCCGGGACCTCTTCCGTCCAGGTCCGCATCGTGATGGCCACGACCTCGCAGCCCGCGCGCTTCAGGAGCCAGGCGGCCATGGCCGAATCCATGCCCCCGCTTAACCCCACGGCCACCCGTGTTCCGGCGCGGGGCTCGAAAAGATGCGGCGCCTCGTCCGGCGCGCGCGCGTCAAAATGCAATGCAGGTGTAGACGGCATAGTGAAGGCAGCTCACAAAGCCCCGGTCCGGACCCCGGCTCTCGAACACGCCGGCGACCTCGCCGAAACGCGAGGCAATGCCGGCCCGGATTTTCTCAATCCGGCCGGCATCCGCGCCATAGCGCGCCGCAAGCTCCTCCGAAGGCAGGGTCAAGGCCGGCGCCGTCGCCGCGGACTCAATGCGAAAACCGGCCTTCCCGAGCGAGTCCGCAAGGAACGCACGGGCCGGGAACCACTTGCCGGTGCCCAAGCCCGCATACAGCTCTGACATGCAAGCGGCGGCGGACTCATCCGCGAAGACGGCTGTCTGGTGGACAAAACATTCCCCGGCCCGCATCTGGCTCCGGATGTGGCAGAGGCCCCGGAACAGCCCGTCCCGGCCGAGGTAATGAAGCACCGATCGCATGAGGAATAATATGCGTTCATTTCCGGCGGCGAAATCCGAGCGCCTGAAGGCATCGACGGCGCCTGGCACGGCCTCGATCCTTCCGCGCTCAACGGCCTCGATCTGGCGCGCAGAGATGTCCATGTTCACGGTTCGGATCCGGGGGTCCAGGCCGCTCCGCACGGCTTCGCGCAGCAGAAAGCCGGTGCCTCCGCCCAGGTCCACGAGCATGTCCGGAGCGCCGGCTTTCACCGCGGCCATGACGGCGCTCACAAGCACCGCCGCCGCGTCCGGATCGGAAAAGTATCCCAGGTGAATCCCGTCCCAGTTCCGGCCCTGCACCCCGGATTCCCTGGCCACCTCATCGCCAGAACGGTCGTTCATGCGCGCCGCCGCTTTGCCGTGGCATTCAAGCTGCCGGTCCGGTACCCGTCCAGGTCCAGCGCCACGTACGAAAACCCGCTTTTGTGAATTTCCCGGGAAAGCGCGGCGCGGGCCCGGCGGGACAAGGCCCGCGCCAAATCGCGAGCAGCCAGTTCGATCCGCGCTACGTCGCCATGCGCGCGCACCCGCGCGCCCTGGAAGCCCAGCGCGGCCACGGCCGACTCGGAGCGCTCCACCGCCGCGAGGCGATCGCGGGTCAGCCGCGTCCCGTAGGGGATTCGGGATGCCAGGCAAGCCGCGGCCGGCTTGTCCGCAACAGGCAGTCCCATCCGGCGCGCCGCGCTCCGGATGTCCTGCTTGCGCAGGCCGGCGTCCCTGAGCGGGCTGAGCACGCCCAGTTCCCGAAGCGCGCGCTCGCCCGGCCGCACATCGAGGGCGTCGTCGGCATTTGAGCCGTCCAGAACATGCGCCATGCCGCGGGACCGGGCCAGCCGCCGGATCGCGAGAAAAAACGCGCGCTTGCAGTGATAGCAGCGGTCGGGTTGGTTCCGGAGGATTTCATGGCGCGCCTCGACCGGGACGCGGAGCGCCCGGAACCTTAGCCCGATGCTTCGGGCAAGAGCCGCGGCCCCGGACATCTCGGCGCGCGGCTGAAGCATGGAATCCGCGGCCACCGCAAGCACGTTCCCGGGCCCGAGAACCCGCAAGGCCGTCGCGGCCAGGAATGCGCTGTCCACGCCCCCGCTGAAGCCGATGGCCACGCGCCCCATGTCCCGCAGGAGCTGTTCCAGCAGGGCCAGCTTTTTCTTCAAGGAAATAGGCCGGGCGCCGGCGCGCGTTTTTGTGGATGCTCTTTTCACTCGCCGGCCAGCCAGTCGGAAAAGGCGCTGATCTGCCGTGGCAATCCCAGCGCCAGCACCTGGTCGCCGGCCTGCAGGGTTTCATCGGCCGGGGGATTGACGTGTTCCTCGCCTGCGCGCCGGATGGCGGAGATTTGAACGCCAAGCTGTTCCGCAATCCCAAGCTGCCGCAATGTCCGGCCAAGGCGCGGGCTGTTGTCGGGCACGGTTATGGTCTCGAAATTTATGTCGTCAAGGTGGGTGTCGTCCGACGGCGGCGGCGTGCCGCTCGACAGCCACTCCCGGGCGGCGGCGATATTTTCGGAGGACCCGAGCAGCAGCAGCTCGTCCTGCGGATAGATCGCCACATTGGCCGCCGGGTTCATGATCAGGAATCCCTGTCGCTCGATCGCCAGTATGGCGCAGCGCAGGCGCGTGCGCAGGGCAAGGTCGGCAATGGAGCGCCCGCCGTGCGGGCTGTTGTCGGGGAGGACGCATATGCCGATCGTAACATTCCACTCCGCCGCCTTCTCGCGCCAGGCTTTTGTCTTCCTGGCTTCACCGCTTTCCAGGGCGCGGTAGAGTCGGCCTTCCATCACGCTGTGCCAGAAAATCATCTTGCGCCAGAAAAGAATGGCCATGATGCCGAGGATGCCCGCCAGAACCACCGGCACCCAGATGCTGGTGAAGCGCACCGGCCAGAAAAGCCAGAGCCACCCGGCAAGGATCACGGCGGCGACAAGCTTGATCAGGTTTTCCAGCAGCGCGGCCCTGTAGCTCTGCCGCGACTCCTCCAGGACGGCGGCCTGGGCGTAGAGCATGGCAAGAACGCCCGTGTTGCGCCATATTGCGATCAGCGGCCCCAGCAGCACAACCCCGCAGGCCAGCCAGAATATCACGCTGACCGCACCCTGCGGCCGGCCGTGGCCGATCTCCGCAAATATGCGATCGGCCATCGGCTCGGCAAAGATGAGCAGGCCGGTGACCCAGAGCATCTCAAGGCCGATCTGCAGGAACCGTTTTCGTGCGAAACGCCACAGCACGCTACCCTGCCCGAATTGGCTGAAGGTTTCCAGCAGGTTCTGCCAGCCGGCAACGGCGCGGACGAGAAGGCGCGGCTGGTGCGCCGTGAGGAAGCCCGTGATGCGCTCTCCGCGCGGAACGGCAAACGAGGCGAAGGCGGCGGTCAAAATGCAGGCGCCAACGGCAAGCGCCTGGGCGGATTCGGGCAGAATGCCGCTGGACACGCCGAGCTGGGCGAAGATAAAGGAGAACTCGCCCGTCACCGTCAGGGTCAGTGCTGCAGGAAAAGCCTCGCGCCCCTTGTATCCGGCCAGCAGCATTCCGGTGGTGGCCGCCGTAAGGCGGACGGCAATCGCCCCGGCCGCCAGGAGCACCAGCCAGAGCAGCATCCACGGATCAAGGAATGTGTTCACATCAATCAGCATTCCGATCGAGACGAAAAACACGGCGGAAAAAATATCCCGCAAGCCCGCGAACGTGCGCTCGATCGCCTCGCGCTGAGGAGTGCCGGCGATGATCACCCCGAGCAGGAACGCCCCCAACGCCGGGGAATAGCCGGCGCGCGTGGCCAGCACCGCCAGCAGGCACAAAACCCCGGCCACAAGCAGCGTCCGCACTTCCGGCTGCAGCCGGCGCTGGATCGACGCGAGAAACCTGGGCACCAGCACCAGGCTCGTGATGCCGGCAAGCGCAAGGAATGCGAAGAACGCCCCAGTCTGGCGAACCAGCGGCGCCTGCTCCGCCGCGGCATAGGCGCCAACCATGCTGAAAAGGATCAGCGCCGCCAAGTCCTCCAGCAGCGTGATGGTCATGGCCATCTGCCCGAAGCGCTTGTGAATGAAACCGCTCTCGTGCAGGATCCGGCTGATGATGGCCGAGCTGGAGCTGGACAGCGTGCCGGCGACGAACAACGCCACCATGACCGGGGCCTGAAGCAGCGCGCCGCCCGCGCGCATCAGGGCCAGGATGACCAGAGTGCTGCAAAGGACGGCGCCGAACAGGGCACCGCCAAGCTGGCCGAGCTTGCGGAAGCTCAGGCCCATGCCCGTGGAAAACATCAGGAATATCAGGCCGAGCTGCGAGAGAGTCTGGATGCTTTCCTTGTTGGTCACAAGGTTCACCGGCGGCGTGTATGGTCCGACCACCATGCCGGCAAGCAGGAACCCTATGGTTGCCGAGGCGCCCAGCCACCGGCAGATGGCGCCGGACACGCCGGCCACCAGCAGCACCACCGTGAAGTCCTGGATGAATTCGATTCCCATGTGCGCGCCGCTTTCGTGTTCCCGATGCCATTGCCGCGTAAATGCAGGGAGGCTATTGTAGCCCCTGAGCCATGCGTGTCAAGCAGGAAGGCGCGCCGCGCCGGAGTCCGGGCGCCCGCGAAACAGCAGGCGCCCCGCCCGATTCGCAGGGTTGATCCCGCGCCGAAACTGTTTGCCCCCGCCGGGGCGCCGTGATATTCTCCATGCGCAGTCGCGCAGAAAACGAAGGGCCTGCCATGTTCATAGACATTCACGCCCACGCCTATTGGCAGGAATGCCCGCCGGCCGACGGCCGCACGCGGTTCGCCGCGCCCGGAGAGGTCATCCGCCGCTACGACGAGCTGGGCATCGAGCGCGGCGCCCTGCTGCCGCTGATCGGGCCCGAAACCTACCTACCCCAGTCCAACGAGGACATCCTTCGAATGTGCGCGGATTCGGGAGGGCGCCTGTTCCCGTTCTTCAACATCGATCCGCGCGGCATGACCAACGCGCCTGACGCCCCGCTTGACATCTGGATGCGCCACTACATCGATCGCGGCTGCAGGGGATTGGGCGAAATCATGCCCAACCTTCCCTTTCTTGACCCGCGCTGCCAGAACCTGTTCAAGCATGCCGAGGCGGCCGGACTGCCCCTTGTCTTCGACATTTCCCACGTGCTGGGAACCGGCTATGGATTTTATGACGACCCGGGTCTTCCACAGCTGGAACAGACGCTGCGGAATTTCCCGCGGCTGAACATCCTCGGGCACGGACCGGCGTTCTGGGCCGAAATCGCGCGGCTTGAAACCCCGGCGGACCGCGGCGGATACCCGCGCTATCCCGTCATGGAGGAGGGCGTGGCAATCAAGCTGTTCCGGCGTTACAGGAACCTGTGGGGCGACCTATCGGCCGGCAGCGGGTTCAACGCGCTGGCGCGCGACCGCGCTCATGCCGCCCGTTTCCTCGACGAATTCCAGGACCGGCTCCTGTTCGGCACCGACATCTGCACGGCTGCCCAGGAACTGCCGCTGGCCGGCTTTCTCAAGGAACTCAAAGCCGGGGGGCTGCTCTCGGAAACGGCGTTCGCTAAAATCGCCCGCGAAAACGCCGTCCGCCTGCTGAACCTGCCGGAAACTCCGCTTACGGGAAAACGGACCGGGAGCGCATGCCCGAATTACCGTGGCAAGGCCGTTATTTCTTGCCGGCGCCCGGACCGGGTGTTATTTTCCGGGCGGAAACCAAAACCAGCATGCCGCGGATCGCGGCGCCCCGCGGGGCGCCGCGCACGCGATGAGGAGAAGACCTGGTAATGAGCAACAAAATCAATCTCACGGGCCGAAGCCTGCTCTCGCTGGACGACCTTGCGGACGCCGAGCTGCTGCACCTCCTGGACCTTTCAGCCCGCCTCAAGCGCAAAAAACAGCGCCATTTCCGCGGCAGGCTCCTGCTCAACAAAAACATTGCGCTGGTGTTTGAGAAAGCCTCCACGCGAACGCGCTGCGCCGCTGTCATCGCCGCGGCAGACGAGGCGGGCGTCGCGGAATACATCGAGTCAGGGAACACGCATTTCGGCAAAAAGGAGTCGATCAAGGACTCGGCCCGCGTGCTGGGCCGCATGTTCGACGGCATCCTGTTCCGGGGCTTCAAGCACTCCACGGTCGAGACGCTCGCCAGGCACTCCGGAATCCCCGTATGGAACGGGCTGACCGACGAGGACCACCCCACACAGGCCATGGCCGACATCATGACCATTCGCGAACACTTCGGGGCGCTCAAGGGCCTAAAAGTGGTCTACATCGGAGACGGCCGCAACAACGTGGCCCTCTCCCTGATGACCGCCTGCGCAAAGGCGGGAATTAACTTCGTCGACTGCGCGCCGCCCGAGCTCAATCCCCCGGAGCACAGGGTCGCTCGCGCGCTCGAGGCCGCCGGGCGCAACGGGAGCACGATCGCCGTCAGCGCGGACCCGGGGGAAGCGGTTCGCGGCGCGAACGTTATATACACGGACGTGTGGACCTCGATGGGCGAGGAAGCCATGTTCGCCGAGCGAGCCAGGCTCCTGCGGCCTTACCAGGTGAACAGGGAACTCGTGGCCCGAACCGGCAACCTGGAAAACAGGCGCGTCATATTCCTCCACTGCCTCCCCGCATTTCACAACAATGAAACCGCCGTCACCAAAGACATAGGCGCGCTTGAAGTGACTGACGAGGTTTTCGAGGCGCCTTATTCAAAGGTGTTCGACCTCGCGGAGAACCGGATGCACACAATCAAAGCCCTGATGGTCGCAACCCTGACCGGGAAAGGATAGCTTTATGCCGGAAAAGGCCAGATCGCTCGCGGAAATATCGTGGGACGCGTTTCAGAGCCTGCCGCTCGCGGACAAGGCCCGGCTCTACTCCAGGGACCAGCGCCTATTCCACGTCATCGTCGCCCAGCAGTTTGACCGCCCGATCCTGGAAGAACTCGGCGCCGTTGCCACGCGCATCCGGCGCATCGCCAAGCTGAAGGCCGGAATGGACTTTCTACGCACCCAGCTCCCGCACAAGTCCGCGATGCTCTATTTCTCGCAGCCCAGCACGCGGACCTTTCTCTCGTTCCATTCCGCCTGCCAGATTCTCGGAATGCGCACGGTGGAAGTCCGCGACACCTCAACATCGAGCGAGAGGAAAGGGGAGACGCAGGAGGATTCCGTCCGCACCTTCAGCTCCTTCTCCGACGTGATCATAATGCGCCACTCCAAAGGCGGCCTGGCCGAAAAAATGGCGTGGACCCTGTCCAACACGGAGCGCCCGGTCCCCATCGTCAACGCGGGTTCGGGCAAGGACCAGCACCCCACCCAGGCGCTGCTTGACATATACACGCTCCAGCGCAGCTTCGAAAAGCGCGGCGGTATAGACGGCAAGAAGATTGTCTTCGTGGGCGACCTTGCCCGGGGCCGCACGGTCCGGTCGCTTGCCCAGCTGCTGACGTGTTACCGGGGGGTTGAACAGGTATTCATCGCCCCGCCCCAGCTTCAGATAACGGACGACATCCTCGGCCTGCTCCGGGCGTCGAACACCAGGTTCGAGGTCGGAGATGACCTCGACAAAATCCTGCCCGAGGCGGACGCGGTTTACATGACCCGCGTCCAGGACGAGTGGGACGAAAAGGCCGGCGAGAGCGGCAGGATCGACACCTCGCGCTTCTGCATCGGCGCGGACCAGCTCGCCAAGCTCAAGCAGAACGCCGTCATTCTCCATCCCCTGCCCCGGCGCGGAGAGATATCGGTCGAGGTCGACCGCGACCCGCGCGCCGTGTACTGGCGCCAGGTCCGCAACGGCATGTGGATTCGCGTGGCCCTGCTCGCGCACATCTTCGACGTGACCGGGAACATCCGGGATTTCAGCGGCTGACGCGAGCCTCTTCTTTCGGGCGGGCGGCCTGGCCCCCGCCGCCGGGCGGGGGCCGTTTCCGCGCTAGCCGAACGCCTCGTCGAACACGCGGTCGGATTTTTCGAAGTCAATGCGCTTGACGAACCGGCAGGCCTCGGCCGCGCCGGCCTCGCGGTTCATCATGGCATCCTCCCACTCCACCGAAAGCGGGCCGGTATAGCCGATCGCGTTCAGGCAGCGGATGATTTCCTCGAAATTGACGCCGCCGCGGCCCACGCTCCGGAAATCCCAGCCCCGGCCCAGCGTTCCGAAGTTCAGGTGCGAGCCGAGGATACTGCTCTCGCCGTCGAGCGTCAGCGCCGCGTCCTTCATGTGCACGTGGTATATCCGGTCCGGGAACGACATGATGAACTTTGCGGGGCTCACCATCTGCCAGAACAGGTGGCTCGGATCGAAGTTGAAGCCGAAGGCCTTGCGGTTCTTGACGGCTTTCAGCGCGCGCCTGGCTGTGATTATGTCGTACGCGATTTCCGTTGGGTGCACTTCGAGCGCAAACTTCACCTTGCACTCGTCGAACACGTCAAAAATCGGGTTCCAGAGGTCCGCGAAGCGCTTGAACCCGTCTTCTATCATGGCCTCCGACGCCGGCGGAAAGCTGTACAGCATGTGCCAGATCGGCGATCCGGTGAAACCGTTGACCACCTTGAGCCCCATGTTCTTCGCGGCGCGGGCCGCGTTCTTCATGGACTCGATCGCCCACTTGCGCTTGGCTTCGGCATCGCCCGCCAGTTCCTTCGGCGCGAAGCCGTCGGAGCGCGCGTCGTTGTTGGGATCGCACACCAGCTGGCCGGCCAGGTGATTGCTGATGGAAAACACCTTCAGCCCGTGCTTGGCGAGCAGTTCCACGCGGCCCCGGGCATAGTCCTTGTCCCTGGCCGCTCTCTCGACGTCCACGTGGTCGCCCCAGCATGCGAGCTCAAGGCCGTCGTAGCCCCATTTCTTCGCCTTGACGCAGAAGTCCTCGAGGGGAATGTCGGCGAACTGACCGGTGAACAGGGTGGCGGGTCTCATGGCTTGATCCTTTCTTAAAGTGTTGTTGGTTTATTGCGTAGCTTCAGCCGGTCAGGCCTGGATTTTCACCCATTTCTGCCGGGCCTTCGAACTCTTGACCGAAGCATCGAGAAAGGCCATGCCCCTCAAGCCGTCATGCGCGTTCGGGTAATCGAAGTCCGTTTCGCGCACCTTCTTGCCTGAGAGAACCTGCGAGAGCGCGTCGCCAAACGCGCGGTACAGATTCCCGAAAGCCTCGAGATATCCCTCGGGGTGCCCAGCCGGGAGCCGCGCGCCGTTCTTGGCCGCGTTGCAGAGGTAACCCATGCCGGTGCGACGCATCTCGGTCGGCTTGTCCGTCCATGTCACGATCAGGGTGTTGGGCTCCTCCTGGCGCCACTTGACGGCGCCCTTCTCGCCGTACACGCGGATGTTCAGCCCGTTCTCCTCGCCCACCGCGATCTGGCTGGCCCAGAGCACGCCGCGCGCGCCGCTGTCGAACCGGATCAGGGAGTTGCCGTCGTCGTCGAGCGGGCGGCCCTTGACAAAGGTCGTCAGCTCCGCGCACACCTCCGTGATCTTGGAGCAGGTTATGTACTCGGCGAGGTTGGCGCAGTGCGAGCCTATGTCGCCAAAGCAGCAGGTGAGCCCCGCCTGCTTGGGATCCGTCCGCCACGAGGCCTGCTTGCTGCCCGAGGTTTCGATCCGGCTCGACAGCCAGCCTTGCGGATACTCGACCGTCACGCGCCGGATCTTCCCGAGCTGCCCGCTCTGGACCAGCGTGCGCGCTTCCTTCACCATCGGGTACCCTGTGTAATTGTGCGTGAGGCAGAACAGCAGGCCCGTCTCCTTTACCTTCTTTGCCAGCTTTTTTGCCTCGGCCACCGTGAAGGTCATGGGCTTGTCGCACACGACGTGAAAGCCTGCCGACAGGGCGGCCATGGCGGGCGGGTAGTGCATGGAATTGGGTGTGACGATTATAACGAAATCCATGCGCTCCCCGGCGGGCAGCTTCGCCTCGGCCGCGAACATGTCCGCGAACGACGCGTAGCAGCGGCCTTCGGGCAGCAGCAGGTCCCGCCCGCTGGCCTTCGACCTCTCGGGATCCGAGCTGAACGCCCCGCACACCATCTCCATCTTCCCGTCCATGTTCGCCGCGATCCGGTGGGCTCCGCCAATGAACGCGCCGCGGCCGCCCCCGACCATCCCGTATCTCAACTTACGATTCATGGATTCCTCCTTGTTGCCGCGCCTCTCGACGGATGCGCAAAAATCCCCGGGTTCGACATCCAAAAACATATCCAATGCAGAATTGGAATATAACCGCCAGGCCGGCAACGATCAACAGAAAAAAAGCTCACATCTCGATCCCGACCCGGGCTTTCACGCGCTTGCCGTGGTAATGCCTTATCTCCCGCATCTCCGTGACAAGGTCGGCGCGCGCGAGCACCGCCGGGTCCGCGTCCCGGCCCGTCAGCACCAGTTCAACGCGGGGGGACTTGGCGTCAATCAGCCCCAAAAGGTCGGCCGGCGTCAGCAGCCCGCAGGCCGCCGCGCAGTTGGCTTCGTCGGCAATCACCACGTCATGGCAGCCGCGCTTCAGCACTTCCCGCAGCCGCGCCAGGCCGGCGCGCGCGAGCCTGACGGCCTTGGCCGTGGGCCGGCCGCGCACAAAACACCCGGAGCCGTATTGCTCGAACGTCACTTCCGGGAACCGCCCGCGAATGGCCCGGACCTCGCTGAAATCGCCGCGCTTGATGAACTGGCCGCAGTAGACCCGCAAGCCCGCGCCCGACGCCCGCAAAAGCAGGCCGAGCGCAGCCGTGGTCTTGCCCTTGCCGTTCCCCGTGTAGACCTGAACGTAGCCCCGCTTCAGACCGTGTGCTCCGGCCATATTCCGCCTCGCTGAGGGCGCTGCCCCGCCCGGCTTCCCTTCAACCCGGATTTTGCGAGCCTTACCCGAAACATCCCGAGGCCTCTTTATTATCAAAACCGGCGCGCCCGCGTCAATGCGCTATAGAGTTGAACAATGCCATTGCCGGTCCGGGAACGCCGTGCTAATCTGGTTTCATTGGTTTTGCGAGGAAAGGGCTGATCACAATGAAAAAGAAAACAGGTCCGATCAGGGTCGGCATAATCGGCCTCGGCCGCGCCGGCTGGGGCATGCACACGCCGGAACTCAAACGCCGCCCCGATAAATTCACGGTTGTCGCCGGCTGCGATCCCATACCCGAATTCCGCCGGCGCTTCGCGGAACATTGGAAATGCGCGGTCTTCGACAACCCGGAAGAGCTCGTGGCCGACCCCGGCGTGGAGTTGGTGGTGGTGGCCAGCCGCTCCACCCAGCATGTTGAACATGCCCTGCTCGCTCTCAGGGCCGGAAAGGACGTGTTCCAGGAAAAACCCATCGCGACAACCTACAGGGACGCTCTCAGGCTCAAGGCCGCGGCCGCCAAGTCAAGGGGCCGCATCTTCGTCCGGCACAACCGCCGCTTCGAGCCGGCATTCCAGCACGTCCGCGAAATCATTGCCTCCGGCCTGCTCGGTAACGTCTTCGACATCAAGCTGAGGCGGGACAGCTTCGTCCTTCGCGACGACTGGCAGACCCTTCTTCGCTGCGGCGGCGGCCAGACGCTGAACTGGGGCCCGCACCTCATAGACCACGCGCTGCTCCTTCTGGAATCGCCCGCGGTCGAAATCTGGAGCGACTTGAAGCGCGTCGCGGCCGCCGGCGACGCCGAGGACCACGTGCGGATTATCATGAAAGGCAGAAACGGGCGCACCGTGGATATCCAGATCAGCGGAGGCGCGGCGCTGCCGGAGCCGGAATACATCGTGCTCGGCACGCGCGGCGCCCTGGCATGCAGGAAAAACAGGATCAGGATCCGGCGCCTGGATCCGTCCATCAAGACCGGGAAATTATCGGCCGACCCCGGGACCCCCATGAACGGCTCCTTCGGAACGCCCGGCGATCTCAAGTGGCTGGAAGAGACCGTGCCGGTCAGCCCGAAAACGAAGGTCGATACAGGATCGATCTACGGCTTTCTCCACGGCGCGATCCGGCTCGGCAAGCCTTTTCCCATCAAGTTTTCCGAGGCCATGGAAGTCATGCGCATCGCTTCGCTTGTCAGGAAAGGCACGCGCTTCGCGCCAAAATAGGGGCCTGCGCAATCAACCCGCAAAATCCGGGATCAAGCGCCGTCCCATTTTTCCCAGGAGCGGCCGAGCAGGACATCGAGCCAGGCCGCGGCCGTTGCGGCGTTCACCAGCACGAAATACCTGATCGCCTGGATCGCGCGAACCCGCCCGGCGGCGGGCGCGGCCAGGGGCAGCAGCGCCAGCGCGTAGAACACGGCCTGTGCGGCCAGCAGCGCCCCGTAAGGCCGCTGAAGCGCCAGGCACGCGTTGAGCCCCAGCGCCGCCAGCATCAGGAAGGGCGTGCACCAGCGCAGGGCCTTGTGCGAAAGCAGCAGGAAGCCCGTGAAAGGATGCCGGAGCGGGTTCATCAGGCCGCGAACGCACCACAGCCCGCGCATGCCCCGCGCCACGGTCCGGCGCTTGCGCCGGAACTGGTATCCCGCGCCCGGCGCCAGCGTCTCGCGCGACTCAGCCCCGTTCTCGTACAGCACCCGGCGCCCGGCCTCCAGCACCCGCAGGACCGCCACGAAATCGTCCGGCACTCCCGGCGGAACAGGGCGGTAACATTCGCGGCGCACGGCATACAGGCAGCCGTCGGCGCCCAGCACCCGCCCCAGCCTGCCCTCGCCGCGCTTGATCGCGCTTTCGTACCGGTTGTAGAGCCGCGCCGGCCAGCCCAGGCCCTGCAGCCGCTCCGCGCGGTCCGAGCGCCGGCCGCAAACCGCCCCGACGCGCGAATCGGAGAACCACGCCGCGAGCCTGCGCAGCGCGCCCGGCGCCACCCAGATGTCCGCATCCGTCAGCACAAGGACCTCGGCTTCTGCCTCCGACGCCAGCCTGTTCATGATCCGGGTCTTCCCTACGCGCGACGGCTCGATCACCACGCGAACGCGGCTGTCATTAACCTCGCGGATGGCCGCCTCGGTGTCGTCCGTGCACCCGTCGGCGCCAACCAGTATTTCAAGGCTGTCCGCCGGGTAGTCGCAGTCCAGGGTGTTCCGCAACTTCGCGCGGATCCGGGCCCCCTCGTCGTGCGCCGGGATCAGAACGGCAACACGCGGAGGCTTGCCGCCCGGCGCCCCGGCCGCGGGCAGCATGGAGAGCGCCGCAAGCAGCAGCGGGAACACAAGGTAAACATAGGCCAGCAAAGCCAGCGCGATGAACAGGAGCGTTTCCATGGAATGTTTCCAGCATGCCATATACCCAGCCATAATGCAATCGGGAGTGACATCCCGCCAGGGTTTCTGTAGAGTGGAATTTCGTAACAGGCAGTCAGACGGCAGAAGTTCCCATTCACCGCAACCTGGCGCGAGTCACGGGCCATGATCCTGTTCGCCACGCTCAACATGCTTGCCTGCATCGCATGGGCCCTTGCATGGCGCTGGCGGGTCAAGCCGCTCTGGATCGTGGCTCCGGAGCAACGGCCGGAGCGCGCGCCGGGAAACTTCAAGATCAGCGTCATCATTCCCGCCCGAAATGAAGGGCGGCGCCTGCCCGCCCTGCTCTCGTCGCTGCGGGAAATCGGGGGCGTCGTCGAAATAATCGTGGCGGACGACTCGTCCTCCGACAACACCCGCGAATGCGCGGACCTGGCGGCGCGCCTTGACCCGCGCATCCGCGCGTTCAGCGCGCCCGCAACGCCCGCCGGCTGGGTTGGGAAACCATGGGCGCTCCACCACGCGGCGCGGCTGGCCCGGGGCGACTGCCTCGTGTTCATGGACGCGGACGTCACCCCGGGCGCGGGCGTTCTGGATATTGCCGCCTCGATCATGGCCGGGCGGCAGCTCGACGCGCTCTCGCTCATCCCGGCAATGCGAACGCCGTCAACGCCGGCCGCCTGCCTTCTCGCCTGCCTTGCCTCAGCCCGCGCGCTATTCCTGAAACCCGCGCGGCCCGGGCGCCCGGGCGGAATCGCGCAGGGCGCGTTTTTCGCCGTCCGCCGCGGGGCCTACGATGCGGTTGGAGGGCATGCGGCCGTTTCCGGGCGCGTGGTTGAAGATGTAGCGCTCGGCCGCCTGCTCGAGGAAAAAGGCTTCCGCGTGCTGACTCTCGCCGCGCAGGACATGCTGCAAACGCTGGCGTATTCGACGCTCCGGGAAACATGGGTGGAAATGCAGAAGCACATTTACCCGGCGCTGGGCTTTTCCGCGCGCAACGCCCTTCTTTTGGCGCTCGGCATCGGGTTCCTGGCGATCTACCCGCCAATCATGCTGCTCGCGGCCCTCGCATGGAGCGTCTTCCACCCGTCGCCGGCCGCCCTGGCCATGTCGGGCTCCGCGCTCGCAGCCACCCTGGCCGCGTATTGCGTTCTCGCACGCGTGATCCGCCAGGAAGGCCTGCCGTTGATCGCCGTCGCGGCGGCGCCTCTCGCCTTCCTCGCCGCCGCCGGAATGCTCGCGGGCTCCGTCCTTGCCTATACCCGGGCCCGGGGCCGCGTTGCATGGAAAGACCGGCATTACCCGGCGCGGTGAATGCCGCGGAACGCGGCGCATGGGCAGTTCAGCCGTCCGGCAGCATCATTCGGCCGCCGGGGCGGCGTTGCGCATCCGGTGCGCCTCACACGCCCCGGGCGGCCGCAAGGCCCGTTTCGTTGCCGTTTTTTTTGAGCATGAACCAGTGCATCGGCATGCCGAGCATCGCCTTTAACAGCCCCTTGCACACGAAATACAGAAGGCACAGCCCGATGCTGAAGGACGCCGCCGCCAGCCTGCCGACGCTGCGCGCGCCGAACCCGGTCGCGAGCCCCGAACACAAAGCGGCCACGAGCATTCCTCCGGTCAGCAGGATATTGCGCGCCAGGTCCCATGCTTCCCGAGCAAGACTGACGCCCGTCCAGGGCCAGGCCGTGACAACATTAAGAAACCCGAGCGCGGACATCGCCAGCAACAGCATCACCATTATGTAGCCGCCGCAGAAGCATGCCACGGCCGCCTTGGTTCGTTTTCGCGCCAGGCTGGAAGCCAGGAGACGCCGGCCCCGAGTGATGATCGCCCGCATTACGCCGTAAGCCCATCGCATCTGCTGGCGAAACAGGTCCCTGGGCGTCTGCGGCGCCTCGCACGGACACGTCAAGTCCTCCAGGTACTCGATGCGCTCGCCCCCGGCCAGCAGCCGCAACGAATAGTCAACGTCCTCTGTCATCGCGCCCGGCGTCCAGCCTCCGTGCCGGACCAGCAGGTCCTTGCGCACCAGCTCGGCCGACCCGCAGAAGAGGACCGTCCCAGCCCAGCGCTTCAGCAGCGGGAGTATGACCACGTGTATCACGTTGATGATTCCCGTGCCCATCAACGTGCTAAAGGTCTGCCGGGCGTTCGCAACGCGCCATGAAGCCTGCACGCCGGCCAGCGAAGGGTCAAGGGCCGCAGGCGCGGCCAGCCGGCGGAGAAAATCGCGCCCCGGCAGGAAATCGGAATCAAGGATCAGTATGTATTCGCCCCGTGTGTCCCGCAGCATGTGGTTCAGGTTGCCCGGCTTGAAGCCCATGTTGCCGCCGCGCCGGCTGACCTTGACACCTGGGTTCCGGCGCGCAAACTCGTCTATCCTCATCGAGATCGCCGCATCGCTGCTGTCGTCGCCTATCATTATCTGAAGCTTGTCCCCGGGATAATCGAAATCAAGGCAGAGCTGCGCGCAATTCAGGGCGGCCAGCTCGTTGTATGTCGGGATATGGACGGTCACCGAAGGGAGGTCCGCGTCCGCGGGAATCGGTTGGCACGCCAGCCGGGAGCGGCGGTACGCGAGGGCGGCGGCCGTCATCGCGAAATAGAGCCCCGACAAGGCCATTGCGGCGCCGGTCGTTGCGAAGAAAAACTGTCCAACCCATTGATGCAGTTCTGTCAACATCAGATTCAACGCATTTCTACCGGCAACCAGGCCGCGGAGTCCAAGGCTGTTTAACGACAGAAAACGGAATGCGTGGCGCCATGGAAAACCATGCGCCGAGGCTGGCCTTGGCAAATGGGCCCATGCGGGAGAAAGTGCAAAAAGAACGCCGGAAACGCAAGCACAAAATTGAAGCCGGATTTTGCGATTGGTCAGAGTGCGGAATCGTGTAACATGACGGATGCCATGATACAATTGGCGGGAAAACGCAATGTTTTGTCAGGACAATCCGGGGCTTCGCGCCATGGCGCCGGAGCAGCGCCGGAATTGCATGGCGCCGCATGTTGAAACAAACCTTTCTGCATCTCCAAGGCATCGGTGAGGCAACCGAGCGCCGCATATGGCGCGAGGGCATGCGGACCTGGGAGGAGTTCTGCCGGAATTCGTCGCACACCGGCCTTTGCGCGCGCATCCGCGGCCTGGCGGCCGTGGGCGTGGAGGAATCGATGGCGCGCTTCGACAGGGGTGACTGGCGGTTTTTCGACAACCGCCTTCCCTCGCCGCACAAGTGGCGGGCCTTCGGCGAATTGCGGGAGCGCGCGCTCTACGTTGACATTGAAACCCTCGGGCTCGACCCGCTCAGCGATCGCATCACCGTCATAGGCGCCTTCGACGGAGGGCGTGTGCATTCGTTCGTGGCGGGCCGGAACATGGACGATGCGGCGGACCTGCTTTCCGCCCACCCGCTGTGGGTCACCTTCAACGGCTCGGTTTTCGACGTGCCGATGATCCGCCGGAACCTGGCCGGCTTGCGCGAAAACCGCGTGCACATTGATTTGCGCTTCGCGCTCAAGCCGCTTGGCTTCTCGGGCGGACTGAAGGCCATCGAGCGCGCGTTCGGGATCGAGCGCTCGGCGCGCACGCAAGGCCTGGACGGTTGGGATGCGGTCCGGCTCTGGCGCGAACACTTGAGCGGCCGGGCGGAATCCCTCGAAACGCTCCTGGAATACAACGCCGAGGACGTGCGCAACCTCAAGCCCCTCATGGAATTCGCTTACGCGAAGCTGAGCGCGCGCACATGCTTCAACGAGAATCAGGGCCGCCCGACAGCCGGGCATGGCGCCCCCCGGCCCGACCTGTGACGCAAGGCCTCATGCCCGGCCGGCTTCGCCCGGCTCACGCATCCTTCAACGGCATGGGATTGCACAGGCTCCTGCCTGAATTGGCGACGCGCCCGCAATTGAAGCAGATGAATTTCGGCTTGTCCGCAATGGCCTTGATGTCCTCGAAACGGCCTTCGCTCGCCAGCACGCATATATGGCCCTTGTGGTTGCCCTTGCACGCTTTTTCACTCATGACCGGCCTCCATCTGTTTGATGAATCCTCAGGCTCGAATTGATGTCAAACTACCATCATCCACCCGGCCTTGTCCAGCCAACGATCGTGAAAAGGCGGACGCAACCTGTATGGAGCAGTTCAACCCGGATTTTGCGATTGGTCAGAGTGCGGCAGATGCAAGGCGTAGCGGGTGAAGGTGTATTGACATACTCCGAACCCGCTGCAACACAGCAGATGCCGCACTATGGCCAATCCCTCGTGGTTTGAAAAATGAACATCTTTTACAACAGCTCACCCGCACTTTTTCGTTCATGGCAATTCAAACGCAATG
>JAAZAB010000419.1 GCA_012514555.1 Lentisphaerota bacterium | reverse complement strand
GAACGGCACCCAGGCGACGCCGAGCGCCGAAACGAAGAAATTGAACACCACGCTGAAAAGCACATAGCTGAAGAAGGGCGGAAACAGAATCATGTCCTTCCATGGCGGGCGGGCTGCGCCGCCGCGGGTCCGCGCGGCGGGGATGTCGGGGATGCGCTTCAGGAAGACAACGCTTGCCATGGCGGACAGGTAGCTCAGGCAGAACAGGAAGCCGAACGCGCGGACTGAAGAAAAGACCCCGACATACCAGCTGGAAAGAAGCATGGTGAAGGTGAGGGCCAGGTACATGCACATCGTGTCCCGCGCGATGAAGGCGCCGCGCAGGGTTTCGGGGATGATCTGGGTCATCCAGGGCATTAGCCCGCACATGGAAATGCCCCGGGCCGCCGCAAAACAGGCCATCATCAGCAAGGTCAGGACGATGCGGAGATTCGCTGAAACGCCGGCCGGCAGGAACGCGACAATCGCTATGCCGAGGATGAATATGCTGCGGGACGTCCAGCCGCGGACGACGAAGGTCTTATAGCCGGCCTTTTCGACAAAGCCGGCCGCGGGAATCTGGAGCGCCGCGAACAGCGGGGTCATGGCCACCGCGGCGCCCAGGACGGCCGCGGAGGCGTCCAGGCTCTTGAGGAAGAGAAGCATGGGCGTGCCCAGGATGAAGGACCAGGACGACGCGTTGAATATCTGGAACAAGTACGCGTTGGTCACGCCCCTGGGCATGGCCTGCGCCGGATGGTTCGTAATCATGGAGGCTATTTAACTCCAAACGGTTGAGAAATCAATTGATAATTCCGCGCCTGCAAAAGGCGCAGTTTCAGGCGCGCCGGGCGGGTTTTGCGGAGCATTTTCCCGCGCCCGGTGTTTTTGCTTTCAACGCGGGCGTGGATGGTGTATAAGCGCGGAGTCTTTCGTGCAACCAAATACAACGGGATGGCGAATCAATGGAACTAAAAGGCATTGTACTGGCCGGCGGCACCGGTTCCCGCCTGATGCCCCTGACAAAGGTGACGAACAAGCACCTTCTGCCCGTGGGCCGAAAGCCCATGATCTATTATCCGATCGAAAAGCTGACAGGCGCCGGCGTCAATGAAATCCTGATCGTGACCGGCACTGAGCACATGGGCGACATGGTCAGCCTGCTCGGGTCCGGCAAGGATTTCGGCTGCCGCTTCACCTACAAGGTCCAGGACGAAGCCGGCGGCATAGCGCAGGCGCTGAGCCTTGCCGAGAATTTCACGCATGGCGCCCCGATGGCGGTGATTTTGGGGGACAACATCTTCGAGGACCCGCTCGGGCCGGTTGCGGACGCCTTTCGCGCGCAGGGCAAGGGCGCGCGCATCCTGGGCAAGGAGGTCGGCGATCCGGAGCGCTTCGGCGTGGCCGAGGTTGTCGGCGACGCGGTAATCTCGATCGAGGAGAAGCCTGCGAGGCCAAAATCCAGGATAGCGGTAACGGGCATATATTTCTACGACGCGGCCGTGTTCGACATCATCAGGAACTGCAGGCCGAGCGCGCGCGGAGAAATGGAGATCACGGACGTCAACAACGCGTACATCGCGGCGAAAGCCATGCGCTTCAACGTGATGAACGGCTGGTGGAGCGACGCCGGAACCTTCGCCTCGCTTGCAAACGTGAGCGATCTCATTGCGAAGCGGCCGCCGAGAAACTGAACCTGCGGCGCGGAGCCCCGAATGGTTGATGGCGGGAAAAACTTGCGCGTCTCCGTCCTGGGCGGGCGCGGCATGCTTGGCAGCGAGCTGTGCGCGCAACTGCGGGCGCTGCGCTGCGACGCTTCCGCCTTCGACCTGCCCGAGTGCGACATAACCCGGAGTGGGCACGTCGCGGCGGCGCTTGCCGGCGCTGACGCGGTGGTGAACTGCGCGGCATACACCAACGTTGACAGGGCGGAGGATGAGCCGGAGGCGGCCCGCGCCGTGAATGCGACGGCTGTCGGAGAACTTGGGCGCCAGGCGGCGGCCCGCGGCTTGTACGTTCTTCACATATCCACGGATTTCGTTTTCGACGGCGCCGGCGACCGGCCCTATGACGAGGCATGCGCGCCCGCGCCGCTCTGCGTCTATGGAATGACCAAGCTGGAAGGCGAACGGGCGCTGGCCGGGGCCGGGTGCCGGCACGCGATAGTGCGCGTCCAGTGGAGCTACGGCTTTAACGGCGTGAATTTTCCGGTCAAGCTTGTCGAGCGGGCGGCGGCGGGCGGGGAGCTGAGGGTTGTGGACGACCAGGTGGGCGCTCCGACCTGGACCCGGGACATTGCCCGGGCCTTGACGGAATTGCTTCTGCGCCGGGCGGAGGGGCTCTACCATTTTGCGAATGCGGGCTACGCCTCGCGCTACGAAACCGCCGTCTTCATCGCCGGGCGGCTCGGCCTGTCCAACCCGGTTATTCCGTGCAGGACCGCGGATTTTCCGGTGAAAGCGCGGCGCCCGCTCAATTCGCGGTTTGACACCCGGAAAATCCGGGCCTTGCTGTGCGCTCCGATCCGGCCCTGGCAGGACGCGCTCGGCGAGTTCCTCGGCGAGTACGAGAACAAGAGGCGTCCGGGGCCCGCGCGGTGAGGTTGTTTGGGAGAAGACCGGCGGGACCGCGTGAAAACCGTTATTGGGGAATGAAGCATGAAATCAATCGCATTGAACCCGCTCAAGATGTCCGACTGGCAGATCGCGGAAGCCGCGGAGTCGCGGATGATTCCGTTCGAGAAGCTGGGCCGCGGCATGGGCCTCGATGCGGCCGAGCTGATCCCCATGGGGCGCAATCTCGGCAAGGTGGATTTCGCGCGGGCGCTGGCGCGCCTGAAAAAGGCGCCGGTCGGAAAGTACGTGGACGTTACGGCCATCACGCCCACGCCCCTGGGCGAAGGCAAGAGCACGACCGCAATCGGGCTCATCCAGGGGCTGGGGCATCTGGGCAAGACCGTGAGCGGCGCGATCCGCCAGCCGAGCGGAGGGCCTACGCACAACATCAAGGGCTCGGCCGCGGGCGGCGGTCTGTCGCAATGCATTCCCCTGGCGCCGTTTTCCATACGGCTTACGGGCGATATCGATTCCGTCACCAACGCGCACAATCTTGCCATGGTCGCCCTGACGGCCCGGATGCAGCACGAGCGCAACTATGACGACGAGCGCCTTGCCCGGATTGGACTGAAGCGGCTGGACATTGACCCGGACCGGGTCGACATGCGGTGGGCCATTGATTTCTGCGCCCAGGCGCTGCGCAGCATAACGATGGGCAAGGGCGGCAGGATGGACGGGGTCGAGATGAACTCCGGGTTCCAGATTTCCGTTTCGAGCGAGGTGATGGCCATCCTGGCGGTCGCCAAAGATTTGAAGGACATGCGCGCGCGCATGGGGAAAATCGTGGTGGCCCGCAGCAGGAGCGGGAAGGAGATCACCACGCGGGACCTGGAGGTTGACGGGGCGATGACGGCCTGGATGGTTGACGCGCTGAAGCCCAACCTGCTTCAGACCATCGAGGGCCAGCCCGTGTTCGTGCACGCGGGCCCGTTCGCCAACATAGCGGTCGGGCAGAGCTCCGTCATAGCCGACAGGCTTGGAACGCGCCTGTGCGAGTATCACGTGACCGAGAGCGGTTTTGCCGCTGACATCGGGTTCGAGAAATTCTGGAACCTCAAGTGCCGCGCGTCCGGCTTGAAGCCGAACGCGGCCGTGATCGTCGCAACGATACGGGCGCTCAAGATGCACGGGGGCGGGCCGGCGGTCAAGCCGGG
>JAAZAB010000418.1 GCA_012514555.1 Lentisphaerota bacterium | reverse complement strand
TCAAACCACGAGGGATTGGCCATAGTGCGGCATCTGCTGTGTTGCAGCGGGTTCGGAGTATGTCAATACGCCTTCACCCGCTGCGCCTTGCATCTGCCGCACTCTGACCAATCGCAAAATCCGGGATCAAACGTTTTTTATTCTTGCGTGTTATCCGGTGCGCGTGTAGCTTGGCTAGCATGTTTTGCGCGCCATGTGGGGCCTTGGCCGCATAAAGACCGTTTCGATCAGGATGGACATGGCTGAGTCTGAGCTCAAAAAATCAACCACGGGGATAACGGGCGAGTCCGCGCATCGCGACGTGGTGATTCGCGCCATTGACGTGAAGCGTTACTACGGCAAGGCTCCGAACTTGACGCGCGCGCTCGACGGCATAACCTTGGACGTCTTCCGCGGGGAATACCTTTCGATCATGGGCCCGTCAGGCTCGGGTAAAACGACGCTGTTCAACATGATTGGCGGAATTGACGCGCCGACCGAGGGAATGGTTTTCATCGACGAGATAGACGTTGCGCAGCTTGATTCCTTTGAGCTGGCCTGGATGCGCTGCCACAAGATCGGGTATATTTTTCAATCCTACAACATACTGCCCGTTCTGACCGCCCTTGAAAACATAACGCTTCCGATGCTGTTTGCCGGCCTCTCCGCCGACGCGGCGCGCGACAAGGGAGTTGAAATCCTGCGCAAGGTGGGCCTGGGCGACCGCATTTTTCACCGGCCGTACGAGCTTTCCGGCGGGCAGCAGCAGCGGGTGGCCGTGGCCCGGGCCATTGCCAATGACCCGGTGATCATCCTGGCGGACGAGCCGACGGCCAACCTGGACGTCAAGACCGGTCAGGAGATGATCGAGCTTCTGGTGGAACTGAAAGAAAACGAGGGAATAACGGTAATTTCCGCCACCCATGACATGAAGATGCTGGACGTCTCGGACCGCATCCTGTGGATTCGCGACGGCAAGATTGACCGGCTTGAAGAGCGCAAGAATCTGCAGATTAAGATCGGCCAGATTGACGGAGAAAAAATATAGGAGCGCGGAATGGGTTGGCTAGGTCGAATGTTGAGGCCCGGCCAGGTGAAAGCGCCGCCGTTGGGGCGGCGCCAGTCGCTTGAAGGCATTCCTGTGCTGAACGAAGGAGTAACGGTGGACGGGCGCGAGCCGGACCGGCTTGTTCTGACGATCCGGGTCCGGCGCGGGACAGGGTACCTGTCCAGGTTTCAGCCGCCCGTAATGGAGCGGACCGTGAAGCTGGACGAACTGGGCTCGTTCGTGTTCCGGCAGGTGGATGGCCGGAGGAACGCCCGGGATATCGTGGGGCAGTTTGTGAAGCGCTACAGGACAAACCGCCGCGAGGCGGAACTCAGCACGGTGGCGTTCCTGAAGTCGCTGGTGGCGCGGGGCGCTCTTTCGATCGTCATCAAGTGATCGGCGGCGCGATCGGGAGCCGGTGTCGGCCGGCGCCCGGGCAAAGGGGTTGGTGAAAGGATACAGGCATGGCGCGGAAGTCTGCCGAAGACAAGCAGCTTGAGGAATATCGGAAGCTCATGGAGCCGCCGGAGGTTTTCGCGGACGGCTTCAACTGGCGCACCATCATCGGCGCCATTTTCCTGGGCTTCATAATGATGCCGGGCTCCATGTACCTGGCGCTGGTGGTGGGCGGCGCGGGCAGCATCGGGACGGCCGCGCAGTGGGTGACGATCATCCTGTTCGCCGAGATCGCGCGGCGTTCGCTCAAGGACCTCAAGATGCAGGAGGTCTACATCCTCTATTACATGGCGGGCCTTGCCATCAGCTCGCCGTTCTCGGGCCTGTTGTGGAACCAGTTCCTGGTGCAGTCGCAGTATGCCCAGGCAATGGGCGTGGCCCAGGATATTCCCGGCTGGGTGGCGCCCCAGGCCGAGGAGATACGCGCGGCCGGGCGCACGTTCTTCACAAGGGCGTGGATTGCGCCGATAGCCTTCACTTCCATGGCCGTGATCATCAGTCAGATAGACAACTTCGGCCTGGGCTATGTTCTGTACCGGCTCACGAGCGATGTTGAGGAGCTGCCTTTTCCCATGGCGCCCGTGGGCGCCTCCGGCATCACGGCTCTCACCGAGGGCGGGAGCCAGAAGGAGCCGTGGCGCTGGCGCTGCTTCTCGATCGGCGGCATGCTGGGCATGCTTTACGGGATCGTCTACATCGCCATTCCATCCGTCACAGGGGCCGTTCTGCCCAAGCCGCTCATGCTGATTCCGATCCCGTTCGTGGATTTCACGCAGTCCCTCAGCGAGTGGCTCAAGGCCACCCCGATCAACCTCACAATAGACCTCGGTCTGATTCTTTCCGGAATGGTTATCCCGTTCTGGGTGGTCGTGGGCGGGGCCATAGGCGCCGTGCTGCCCATGTTCGTGAATCCGATCCTGCACAAGCATGGCATCCTTTCGAACTGGCAGCCCGGCATGGACGTGCTGGACACAATATACGTGAACAACATCGATTTCTACCTCTCGTTCGGCATCGGCCTGACGGTGGCCATAACGCTGATAAGCCTCGGCCAGATTATAAAGCCCATGCTCGGGATCTTCTCGTCGAAAGAAGCTCGGGATCGCGCGCCAAAGTCTTCCGGGCCCAGCGCCTGGCAAAGGCTCGTCACCAACAACGTCAAGCGCGGCGATTTTTCGATTTTCGTAGCGATCGGCATTTACGTGTTCACAAGCGCCTTCTGGATCACCCTGTCCGCCTTGCTGATAGACGGCTTTCCGTGGAAGTTTTTCGTGGTGTACGCGGTGTTTTACACGCCGGTCATCTCCTATGCCTGCGCCAAGCTGGAAGGCATGGCGGGCCAGGCCGTGGCCATACCGTTCATACGGGAGGCTACCTTCATCCTGAGCGGGTACCGCGGCGTTCAAATCTGGTTCGCCCCGGCGCCGTTGCCCAACTATGGCCCGGCAACGGTCGGCTTCCGGGTGCTGGAGCTGACCGGCACCAAGATAATCAGCAAGGTTAAGACGCAGCTGGTGACCATCCCGATCATCATCGTGGCCTCGCTCCTGTTCTCCGAACTGCTCTGGCGAATGGCCGAAGTCCCGTCGGAAGCGTACCCGTACGCGCAGAAAATGTGGGACCTCCAGGCGAAAATGGCCTGCCTGACCTACAGCTCGACAATGGAGGGCGGATCGCTCTTCTTCGAGGCGTGGAACTGGGGCAAGTTCGGGATAGGCGTCGGCGTCGGGGTGATAGGGTATGTTATTCTCCTGATTTTCGGGCTGCCGACTCTGATCATTTACGGGCTGGTCCGCGGCCTGGGGCAGGGGACTCCGGCGCTCTTCGCGTTCGAGCTGATCGGGGCGCTGCTTGGACGGTTCTATTTCAAGCGCAAGTTTGGCAGCATGTGGATGAAATACGTGCCCGTACTGCTGGCCGGGTACGCCTGCGGCATGGGGCTGGTCGCCATGGTGGGCATGGCGTTCGCGATTCTTAACAAGATGATGGCGCCTCTCATGTATTGAAAAACGCGCGCGTCCCGGGGCGGGCGCGCATTACGGAGATCGGGGCGGGACGATGGCGGAACTTGCCGTTGCTGAAAGACAGGAAATACCGTGCCAGGTGAGCGTGCCCTGGAACGTGGTGTTCTCGGTGAGCTGGAGCAGCCTGCGCAGGCGCTTTTTCCGCTCGCTCATAACCATGCTCGGGGTGATCCTGGCGATAGCCTTTCTCACCTACATGATGGTGCAGGACAGCGTCGTGGACGCCCTGCTCGAAGCCCGCATCGAGGCGCTCAACCTCCTGCTCCAGAAGTCGGGCGTGGACGTTCTCGCCGTCCAGGGAACGGATACGATGATGATTCTGCTCATCAGCCTCGCGCTGCTGACATGCCTGGTGGGCATTGTCAACGCGATGTTCATGTCAGTCTCCGAGCGCATCAAGGAGATCGGAACCCTGAAATGCCTCGGCGCCGAGGACTCGTTCATCGTTAAAACCTACTTCGTCGAGTCGTCGCTCCAGGGCGTGCTCGGCACCACGCTTGGGATATTGATCGGGCTGGTCGTCTCCGTCGCCCTCTGCGTGGGGTCCTACGGCGGCTACGTGTTCCAGTATTTCCCCTATGGGGCCGTGCTGCGCGCCATCGCGATCGCGCTGGCGATCGGCTCGATTATCTCCGTGCTGGCATCCATAGGGCCGGCGTATTGGGCTTCGAAAAAACAACCTGTGGATGCCATGAGGGTAGAGGAATGAGCGATGGCATCATCATACGGGCCGAGGGCATCACTAAGCGCTATGTCATGGGCGCGGAGACCGTTCACGCCCTGCGCGGGATCAGCCTGGATATCCGGCGCGGCCAGTACGTTTCCATCATGGGACCCTCCGGCTCCGGAAAATCCACCTTTTTCAACATCATCGGCGGGCTTGACAAGCCGTCCGACGGCGAGGTGGCCATGGACGGCTGCCGCTACAGCGCGCTTTCGTCGAGCCAGATGGCCTGGGTCCGCTGCCACAAGATCGGGTACATTTTCCAGTCGTTCAACCTGATCCCGACCATGACGGCGCTTGAGAACGTGGCGATCGCTCGCATTTTCGCGGGCCGTGCCCCGGCCGATGCGCGGAAGGACGCGGCGGAATCCCTCGGGCAGGTGGGGCTCGGCAACCGGCTCACACACCTGCCGTCGGAGCTCTCCGGCGGGCAGCAGCAGCGCGTGGCCATCGCGCGGGCCATCGTGAACAAGCCCGCCATCATTCTCGCGGACGAGCCGACGGGCAACCTGGACCTGCACACGGGCGAGGAGATCATAGCGCTGCTGGGGCACATGAAGGACGCGATGCGCATAACCGTCATAACGGCCACGCACGACATGAAGATGCTATCCGCGTCGGACGTGGTTGTCTGGATTGCAGACGGCGCCGTCAAGCGCATGGCCAACCGCGACGAGGTGAAAATCGAGATCGGCTCGATCGACGGTCACGTCACCTGAGTGCGGGCGCGCATGGCGGCGACCAGGGCGCGCATGTCCCCGGGCATCGGCGCGGTGAATGCGGTCTGGGCGCCGGTCGCGGGATGGCGGAATGCGATGAGTTCCGCGTGGAGCATCTGCCGCGCCGGGCGCTCCGGAAGGCCGCGCGTGGAGCGCCGGGAGTATTGCGCGTCGCCCACGACCGGGTGCCCGGCGTTCGCCATATGCACCCGGATCTGGTGAGTCCGGCCCGTTTCGATGCGCACTCGCACCAGGGATATCTCGCCCAGCTTTTCGATTGTCTCGTAGTTCGTGATCGCCGCGCGCCCCGATGAGCCGGACACCACGGCCATGCGCTTTCGGTCCTTCCTGTGCCGCCCGATGCGCGTCTCGATCCTCCCGGACGGCGGCGAGAACGCGCCCCAGACCAGGGCCAGGTATTCCTTGCGCACCTCCCTGTTCGAGAACTGGGCAACGAGCGCGTTCAGGGCGCGCTCGTGCTTGGCGACTATGATCACGCCGGTTGTGTCCTTGTCGAGGCGGTGCGCGATGCCGGGCCTGCGTTCGCCGCCGATCCCGGCAAGCCCCGGGCACCAGTGCAGTAGCGCGTTGACCAGCGTGCCGTCGGCGTGCCCCGCGGCTGGGTGAATCACGAGCCCGGCAGGCTTGTTGATCGCAATGATGTCGGCGTCCTGGTAAAGGATGTCCAGCGGGATGGCCTGCGGAACCGGCGCCGCGTCCGCCGGGGGCGGCACCGCGATGCGCAGGTGATCGCCCGGCCGGGTCTTGCGATGCCCCTTCGCCGGCCCCGCGTTGAGCAGGATGTGCCCTTGTTCGATAAGCGCCTGGATGCGCGAGCGCGACAGGCCGGGGAGACGGCTTGAGAGCCAGACGTCGAGCCGGAGCCCTGCTTCGGATTCCGGGACAACCAGCTCTTGCTCTTTCGGGTTCATCATTCGGCCGCAGTCATACGGGAGGCTTTCCCGGCTCCAGAGTCAGGCGCCGCGGCAGAAACACCAGGAGCATGGCCCCGAACGCGAAAAGCGCTGCGGCAACCCACTGCGCGCCAGTGAAGCCCCAGTAGACGCTGGGCGAATCGCCCCGGAAATAGTCCAGAATGAAGCGCGCCGGCGCGTAAAGAAGCAGGTATATGGCGAATACCATGCCGTCCTTCCTGCGCTTGAAAAACGCGGCTAAAAGGAGTGCGTAGATCGCGAAATTGACGGCCGATTCATAAAGCTGCACCGGGTGCCGGTCCGCGCCCTCCATGTGCACGGCCCACGGGATGTCTGACGCCCTGCCGTAGCAGCAGCCGTTCAAGAAACAGCCGATCCTGCCGATGGCGTGCGCGAGCGGGACAGCTGTTATGGCGTAGTCGGCAAGCGACCAGATGCTCTCGCGTGCGAGCCTGGAAAAGACGATCGTTGTTGGAATGGCCAGCAGAAAGCCGCCGAAAAACATCAGCCCGCCGTTGTCGATCCGGACCACGTCCAGGAGCCGGTCTCGGAAACCCGGCCAGTAGACGGCAACGTACGCTATCCTGGACCCGACTATGCCGGCCAGCATGAGCCAGAAGCCCAGCTCGCTTGCGAAACCGCGGGGCCGGTTCTGGCGCCGCCCGAGCCAGGCCCAGTTCAAAAGACCCAGCAGGAACCCGGCGGCGATCATCACACCGTACCAGTAAATCGGCTTTCCAAACAGCGTGAAACATATCCGGTCCATGCGGCGTGTATAACGGAATCGCAGCGTAAGATCAATGCTTAATCGGGATTTGACAAGCGTTATTGAATATGGGTAAATCGAAAGTGCTCGGTAGATAGGGTTCCGGGTTCAGGCGAATTTTCTTGGCGTAATTGCTGGCAGCCTCACAATTCTTGCGAATCAACGTTCGTAACTGCTTTCAGGAGAGAGAAGTCAGTATGGCTGACTCTTCTGATTTTCTGAACCCCGAACCCTGAATGGGGAGTTCCGGTATGGACATTCTGCTGTTAGTGCTACCGGTCGCCATCGCGATAGTCGGCCTTGTCTGCTACAGTATGATTACGATTGCGGCGTTCAAGGAGCGCCTGATGTACGGCTTCATGTGCCTGTTCTGCTGCGGGCTTGGCGGAATCGTCTACGGCATCATGCGCTCGAGCGAGCTGAAAAAGCCGCTTTTCGGACTGATTTTGTGCAACATAGCCAGTATTTTCCTCCAGTTTTATACTGCCGGATTCGACTTTGGCAAAATGCTCGACATGAAAGGCGCGATGGAACAGGAGCAGGAGTTGGAGATGCCGGTTGCCATTCCGGAAGTTGAGTCGTCCGCGGCCGCGCCGGATGCGGCGCCTGCTGCGCCGGGTCCGGCCAGTTTCGAAGTCGAGCCCGGCCCGGCCGGCAACGGATCGGCCCGGCCTGCGCCCGGCGCTTCCGGGAACGCTCCGGAAGCGGTTGTGAAAGGCGTCATGGATGAGAGCTGGCAGGCTGCGTCCGAACTGCTCAAAATCGGCGGGGTGATGAAGAATTCGATCGAGTCGGCGGCGATTGTCAACAATGTGACCCTGGGCCTGAACGAAGAGGCCGCGGTGTCAGTGGCCGGCCAGGTATATCGTTTCAAGATAACGGGCATTGACGTCGATGCCAAACGGGTCGAGTTCATCCCTGTCGGGAACTGAACACGGAGCGGCGCAGCATGCGTGAAGTTGAAGATTTTAACAGGGGCTGGCGTTTTCGCATGGCAGGGGAAGTATCCTCTTCGGATATCACTTGCGGGAACAAGCCGCTCATCGCGAACGAAACCTACCCGTGGCAGAAGGCCAACAATCACGGCCTGTCCCGGCCCGATAATCCCGGCCCTGACACATGGCGCGAAGTCGAGCTCCCCCACGATTTCGTGATCGAGGGCGAGTTCACAAGCGCGGCTTCGCTGGACAACGGGTCCCTGGCCGGCGGCAGTGCGTGGTATGTCAGGAAGTTCGAGCTGCCCGAGCAGGACAGGGGGCGGCGCATTTTCCTGGAATTCGACGGAATCTACCGCGACTCCACGGTGCATGTGAACGGAATGTTCATGGCGCGCAACCTGAGCGGCTACACGTCCTTCGGGATCGAGATTGGCGACATCTGCAATTTTGGCGGCATGAACGCGGTGAGCGTTCACGTTGATGCCACCGAGAACGAGCTCTGGAGCTACGATGGGGGCGGCATTTACCGCGCAGTGCGCCTCGTCAAAACCGCGCCCGTCTGCGTGCCCAGGTGCGGCGTTCACGTCGCCACCGGCGGCGCCGAACACCCGGGGCGCGCGGATATGCGCGTGCGCGTTCACAATGGCGCTTATGAGAGGACAGACTGCGAAGTTTTCGCTCATATCATGGATCCCGGCGGCAGGGAGGTTGCCGCGTCAGGCCCGGCCCATCTGTCGCTTGACGCCATGGCTTCGGCTGAAGCGGAGCTCTCGGCTGAAGTGCGGGCGCCCGTGTTGTGGAGCCCGGATCAGCCGGCGCTCTATGAAGTGGCCGTTGAGATATTTGTCGGCGGCCGCTGCGTGGATTGCTATTCACAGGGGTTCGGCTTCCGATATTTCCGGTTCGATCCGGACACAGGGTTCTGGCTTAACGGGGTCAATCTCAAGCTCAAAGGGCTGTGCTGCCACCAGGACCACGCCGGGGTGGGGGTGGCAGTGCCGCCGTCCTTGCAAGCCTGGCGCGTGCGGCGCCTGAAGGATTTGGGCGCCAACGCGATACGGACGAGCCACAACCCGCCGGACCCCGCGCTCCTGGACGCCTGCGACCGGCTCGGAATGCTGGTCATGGATGAGCTGCGGCTGCCCGGGATTTCCGATGAGGTTCTCAGCCAGTTCGAAGGATTGGTCCGACGCGACCGCAACCATCCGAGCGTCATCCTTTGGAGCCTGGGCAACGAGGAAATGCGGCTGCATGCCACGGAGCAGGGGGTGGCCATGTTCCGGCGCTTGCAGCGCCTGTCGCACCAGCTTGACCCGGGGCGGCCGACCACTTATGCCATGAACGCCGACTGGCTCAATATCATCCGCTTTCACGATGAGCGCGGGTTCCGTTTTGACGTGTTCGGCGCAAACTATCGCGGCAGCCCGGACGGCGGGGCCTACGATGCGTTCCACGCGCGCTTCCCCGGCTGGCCCATGCTCGGCTCGGAAACCTGGGGCGGAACCTGCACGCGCGGCCTTTACGAGCCGGAGAAAAGCGCGATCCCCGTGGCCGTCTCGCCGATGTGGAAGGAAAACAAGGAATGCTGGCGCGATGAAAAGCACAAGCACTTTTCCAGCGCGTACGGCAACGCGGTAACGCCTTGGGGCTGCACGCTTGAAGAAGCATGGCGGGATTGCGCCAATCGCCCTTTCATGGCGGGCACTTTCCTGTGGACGGGATTCGATTACAGGGGTGAGCCGTTCCCCTACGAATGGCCGGCGGTGGTGTCGCGCTTCGGCGTTCTCGACCTGTGCGGGTTCTACAAGGAGGCGGCGCATTATCTGCGCGCCTGGTGGCGCCCGGACGTTCCGCATCTCTTTATCATGCCGCACTGGAACTGGGAAGGCAGGGAGGGCGAGCCGATAGATGTCTGGTGCTACGGGAATACGGCCGAGGTGGAGCTATTCCTGAACGGGCGAAGCCTGGGGCGCAAGGCCATGCCCGTGAATCACCGCCTTGAATGGCAGGCGCCCTGGGAGCCCGGCCTCCTTGAGGCCAAAGGATTTGACAAAAAAGGGCGTGAAATCCTGTCCGTCTCAAGGCGCACGGCCGGCGCCCCGGCCGCCATTGTGCTTGATTCGGACGCGGACAGCGAAAATATCAGGCTTGACGACGTGATCGTCATAAACGCCGCCATTGTCGATCGCAATGGCGAAATATGCCCGCGCGCGGATAATACCGTGGAGTTTTCCGTCTCCGGCCCCGGCGTCATTATCGGCGCCGGCAACGGCAATCCCATCAGCCACGAGCCCGACAAGCCGGTCGTCCGGCGCGCCATGTATGCCGGCTCAATCCCGGCCGCTGATCGCAGGGGCTCAAGCCATGCGCGCATGGCGTACCACGGGCTCTGCCAGGTAATGGTTAAAGCCGCGGGCGGCCCGGGAATCCTGCGCTTGAAAGCAACCTCGCACCTCCTGAAAGACGCGGAATGGCCGGCCGGCTGCGGAGCGGGCGCCTGACATTCTGCGCCCGCAAACGCCGTGGCGTGAGCCGGCCCGAGGCGGCCGGCGCAGGATCAGATTACCGCGATCATCCGAACGTGCTGCCGTTCCAGCCCCAGTTGCCGGCCGGGAAGTCCATGAATGTGATGTAGACGCGATCGGCCGGAACGCCGAGCCGGGCTTTTGCCATCTCGCATAACCCCGGATTTTGCGATTGGTCAGAGTGCGGCAGAT
>JAAZAB010000417.1 GCA_012514555.1 Lentisphaerota bacterium | reverse complement strand
CGGGATCGTTTTCGCTATCGAGTCCTCTCGTTGTTGTTGTCGCACCCTGTCGCTCTCTTTTTCTTTCGATAGCGATTTCGATATCGATGGCTCCTCCAATATCCAAGGAATCCGATGAACATTGGGAGTTCCTTGTTGGATATTGGATATTCGATTGCTCTTTCTAGGGTGAATGGTTGGACAAGGATACGCCCAATAGGTTCAAGCGGGCTGTGCAAAGTGAATTTCGGGCGCTGATCCTCTTGGCACGGCCCGGAAATTGCGCTAGCATGCGCGCGTTGTTCAAAGCCAGACCTTTATTGACCCTTTCCGGGGCCAAAGCCGGGAGCGACCATGCGGCGGATTCTTGCCATTGCCGGAATGACCATGCGCGCCGCGATGCGCTCCCGCCTGCTGCTGCTGGCGGCGCTCGGGGTCGCCCTGGCCGTGCTAGGGCTGCCCGCGGCGCTACGCGGGGACGGAACCCTGGGCGGGCAGGTGCAGATGCTTCTGTTCTATCCCCTCGGGCTTGCCGGCGTTCTGCTCTCCCTGGGCTCGGCGTGGGCCGGGGCCGCCATGGTGGCCGTGGAGGTGGACCGCGGCACAGCCGCGCTGCTTGTGACCAAGCCGGTTCGCCCGGTTGAGCTGTGGATGGGCAAGTGGCTGGGACTGATGGCCTGGAACGTAACGCTGCTGGCGGCCGCCGCGCTTGCCGCGGGCCTGCAAGCGCTCTGGGCCGTCCGGGGCCCTTCGCCCGCGGCGGCCGCGGAGCGGGAGCGGGTTGAACGGGAACTGCTCGCCCCGCATGCCGAAACGCACGCCGAGCCGGAGCCTCTCGAGGAAATGGCCAGGCAAGAATTCGCGCGCCTGAGCGCGGAACGGCGCCTGCCGGGCGACGTCCCGGCGGACATGTTGTTGAGCTTTTTCCGGGAGCGCGCCGCGGCCGCCGCGCGCATGGTGCCGCCGGGCGGCCGCAAGGAGTGGACGTTCCGCCCGGCGCCCGGAACGGACCCGGCACGGCCGGCGTCGCTCCGGTTCCGATTCGCCGCCTCGTCAGGCGCGGCCTCGATCCGGGGCGCGTGGGAGGTGAGCGCCCCGGGCGCGCGGCCGCACCGGAGCGAAGGCGTGTTCAGGACGGACCGGCCCGAAGAACTGGCGGTGCCCGGCACGGCGCTCCAGGGCGCCGGGCCCCTGACGGCGGCTTTCCTGAACACCGATCCGGAGGCGGCAACGGCGGTTTTTGCAATTGATTCTCCCGTGACGCTGCGCACGCACGGAGGCACATTCGGGGGAAACGCGCTTCGATGCGCGCTGCTGCTGCTGCTGCGGCTGGCCGTGCTGTCGGCGATCGGGCTCACGGCCGGCTGCGCGTGCTCGTTCCCCGTGGCGGCGTTCCTGGCGCTCAGCCTGTTCGCGGCGGTGGCTTTCAGCGGCTGGGCCCGGGACTGGAACGACCCTGGCCGCGCATGGGCGGGCGGCCGGGCAATGCCGTTCTCGGATGCCGAATGGCATGAAGATTTTGCCGGCGCGGCGAGCGCGCTTCTTTTCCCGCTGCGCCAGCCCGGAGTCGTGGAATCGCTGGCCTCGGGCCGGGCGATTCCGGCGCGGACGGTGGCGGGCATGTCCGCGCTCGCCGCGCTGTACGTGGCGCTGCTGGCCGCTTCCGGCGCGGCCATCCTGCGCCGGCGCCAGCTCACGGCCGGGGGCGCGCCATGAACGAAAGGCTGCAGGCCTTTGCGCTCGCCGCGATTCTCGCCGCATGCCTGGCCGGGGCCGGACGGCTGGACATGGACATGGCCCGGGCGCGCGACGCGCGCCGGCCCGGGATCGGCGCGCTGAAGGGCGCCTCGCCCGGCTTCATGCTGGCGGTCACGGCGCTGGGCGGATTCCGGGGCGTGCTCGTGGACCTGCTGTGGAGCAGGGCCGTGGACCTGCAGGACCGCGGGGCATATTTCGAGATCGCGCAGCTGGCCGACTGGATCACCAAGCTCGAGCCCGACTTGACGGGAGTCTGGGCGTTTCACGCCTGGAACATGGCCTACAACATCGGCTACACGTTCCCGGACCCGCGCGACCGCTGGCGCTGGGTTAAAAACGGCATTTCGCTCCTGCGCGACGAGGGGCTCGAGGTCAATCCGGCGGACGGCGGCCTCTGCCTGGAGCTGGGCTGGCTGTACCAGCACAAAATCGGCGGCATATTCGACACGGCGCACCCGTATTTCAAGGCGCAGCTCGCAGCCGAGATGGACAGCGCCCTGGGCGGGCCGGGCCCGTCCCGGCTCGAAGGCCGGCGCGAGGCCGAATTCAGTGCCCGGTTCAAGATGGATCCGGCCGAGATGCGGAGGATAGACCTTAAATACGGCCCTCTCGACTGGCGCTTGCCGGAATCGCACGCCCTGTACTGGGCGCTCCAGGCCCTTGCGCGGAACGCCAAGAGCGCGACGACCCTGTCCGCGAACCGCATGCTCTACCAGTCAATGGCCGAGGCCTTTCGCAACGGGCGCCTCGAGTTCAACCCCGATACCGGCGAGTACGCGACCCGCCCGAATATCGAGCTGCTGCCGAAGGCGCTGCGCGTATTCGAAGAAGCGCTTGGCGCGTCTGGCGACAGATCCTTTCGCGAAGCGCACGCCAGCTTCCTTGGCGAAGCGGTGATGATCCTGTTCACTTTCAACCGGCGCGAGGCCGCCCGCGAGCTATACGGCCGGCTGCTCGATCGCTACCCGTGGCCCGGCGCGCCCGCCGCGGCGGAGGAATATATCTACCAGAGCATCGTCCGCAGCCTGCGGCAGGAACAGGGCAGCACGACTGCCGCGATCGTGGAAGGCTTTCTGTTCCAGGCCTTCGTCCAGTTTGCCGAGGGCGAGGAAGAGCGCGCCGCCGGGTTCCACGCGATTGGAAAGCTGCTCTGGCGCCAGCACATGAAGGATTTGAGCGAAGAGCTTGTCCAAACATCCGGGCTGCCGCCGATTGAAAACCTGCGGCGCACCGCTTTCGAGCGGGCGCTCAGGGAGGCGCGAGGCGAGGCGCAGCGCGCACGCCTCGAGGCATATGCCGAGCTTGCCGCCGACGGAGCCGGCCTTGACGGGAATGACGATGAACCCTGATTCCGGCAAAAACATACCGCGCCACCGGACGCACCACCTGCGGGTCGGGGTCGGGTTTTTCGCCATCCCGCTGTTCATGCTGGGGGTCATCGCCTATTTTGCCGGCTTTCACCGGGCGCCGCCGGTCTCGCGCAGCGGCATGGGCATGGGAACTTTTTTTACCGTCACTCTTCCGCATTCCGGCGCCGGACGCCTCGAGACCGCGTACAGCCTCGCGACGAACCGCCTTGAATCGCTTGAACAAATGATGAGCCGATACCGGCCCGGAAGCGAGATTTCCCGCCTCAACGCGCTTTCCGGGCGGGACGCGCAGGCGCTTTCGCCCGAGACCTTCGAGGCGCTCGAGCATGCCCGCTACTTTCACCGGCTCAGCCGGGGCGCCTTCGACATCACGGTCGGACCGCTCATGGCAGCCTGGGGTTTCAATCGCGGCCGGGCCGAAGCCAAACACCCGAGCCAGCGCGCTCTGGCCGACGCCCTGGAGCGCGTGGGCTGCGCCCGGCTGTTCCTTTGCGACCAGGCCGCCTTCCTGGAGGATGAGGGAATGGAAGCCGACCTGGGCGGCATAGCAAAAGGCTATGCCGTGGACCGGATTTTGTCCGATCTTGCCGGGCTGGGAGTGACCAACGGGCTTATGAACCTTGGCGGGAACATCCGCGTGCTCGGCCGGGCCTCGGCGAAGCAGCCGTGGAGGATATCCGTGCGCAACCCGTTTGATGCCAAACAGCCCCTCGGCGCGCTGGCCCTGGAAAGCGGAATGGCGCTGGCCACCTCGGGCCACTATGAACGGTTCATCACGATCGACGGCGAGCGAATGGCCCACATCATGGATCCGCGCACGGGACGTCCGGTCCGCGGAATGGCGGGCGTGACGGTGCTGGCGCCGACTGCGGTGGAAGCCGACGCGCTATCGACCGCGCTGTTCGTGCTGGGGCCCGAAGCGGGCGCCGAGCTGATCCGGCGCCTGCCCGGCCGCGCCGCCTTGTTCGTTCCGGACCGGCAGCCGCCGGAAGCCATGGCCACAGCCGGATTCCTGCCGCACTTCACGCCAAATCCAATGGCGCTGACCAATATCGTTCGCCTTGACTGATGCGCGGGTCCGCCTGAAGAGAGAGCGCGTGTGAGCGCAGGCTTCTACCCCGGATTTTGCGGGTCTACATCTCTTTATGGCGGTAGTACAGCGGCTTCACCGGTTCGTCGGAGGGGAACGGAGCGGAGTAAAGCTCGACCACGTCGTCCATCCTCATGAGGAGCCAGGGCTGGGACACGGATTCCCCGTTCTTGGTGAAGACGATGTTGTCCGCTATGTACACCGCCGAATGAATGCTCTCCCCGGAGGGCAGGACAAGGAAAACAAGGTCGCCCATCTGCGAGGGATAGCTGATCTGGAAATAGTTTTCGGACAGCTTTTCAAGAAGATAGTCCGAGTTCGAAAAACGGTCATCCGGAACGAAATTCCTGAAATTCATGCTGCTCCAGTTGCAGTCCTGTATTGCGCGGGAGGCATTGGCCGACACCACCGGGTAAGTGTACAGCCTGGCGCGCGCGAAGCCGGGGAGCAGGTGAATGATGTCCAGGTGGCTCTCGCCGCCCAGTGAGGCCATGGACTCCAGGAGCGGGCGCAAATCCTTTGCCCGGCCGCCGCCGCCCCAGTATCCGACCAGTTTCTCAATATCCGTGTTCCGGTTGATTATAAGGTTGGCGACCAGCGTCGTCTTGCGGGAAATCATTTTTATGAAGCGCCTTCTCTCGTCGTCGTCCGGCAGCAGGGGCAGGGTGTATCCAAGGTCCGAATAAAGAAGGAACGGCCCCTGCTTGTACGTGAATTTATTGAACAGCGCTATGCTCTTTTCGGAAAGGCCGCTGCCGATAAGCCGCTCGTTAAGGCGGCCGGGATAGAATGAGAACGCCGCGCGCTGCGCCCTGTTCTCGGTGAATTTCGCAAGGTGCAGGTATATCCTGCCGCGAGTCGCGGAGTCCATCCCCACCACAACTTCCGAAGTGGGCTTCACCCGGCAGCCGCCTTCAACCACGGCCCACCTGTCAGGTTTTGCAAGCGACTCAAGACTGCCCGCAGACAACCCGGACGACTTCAGGAATTCCGTGGCCTGTTCGATGGTGAAGTCCTTGAAAAACCACCCCTGCGGATCGGTCTCCTCGTTCAGGATGAAAGCGAACTCGTCGGGCATTTCCGTGGCAACATGGGTGTACTGGAGCCGCCCCCACGGTCCGTGCTTGCCCTCGATGACTCCCTTAACCGGCAAAGCGTAGCGCGCGGACGGCTTTGCCGCGCACTGAGATGCGCTTTTCCAGAAGATCACGCACACGAGGAGCCATGGCACGAGAAGCACGGCCACGAGCGCCGCCATGGACCTGCGCGTGAGCGCAATGGGCGCCTGTCCCGAGGGAGGTTTTTCAACGCTGTAATTTTTTGACGAAGTCAAAATCTTCCCCTTTCTTCCGACGCCATTCGCGGCGCTGACATTACAGAGCCCCGTTCAGGCAACTGGCTTGCCGTAACGCTGCTGCGCCTCATTCAACACGCGCCGCCTCGGGCCTGGAGCTTTCCGCGTCGCGGCGTCCCCCCCGGGTTCACAGGCTGGCCGCCGCCTTCCGGCAGGCCTCGATTCGCGCGCGAACCTGGGCGGCTTTCCAGTCAGGATTCAGGCTGACAAAAACGGTCCGCTTCAGGATGTCCAGCGTGCGCGGGCACATGTCCGGGGCGTATTTCAGGCGAAGCTTCCTGTTCCGCGGCATGAGATAGGGATTCATGCCCGGATGATGGCCCGCGCGGTGCTTCAGCACTGGGTCCCAGTTGGAGTACACATGCTTGCCGCTGTCGATCGGGAGCCACCCGCCGACGCCGCCGGCCCCGGCGAACGCGCGCGCCTCGGCCTCGCAGGCGAATTGGAAGGCGGCAACCACGCCGCAATCGCCCTTCGGGTCGTTGGAGGGCGCGAAGCGAATGCCGGGCTTGCCTTCAAGCGCGGACACGAAGCGCGCGCGAATCCGGCGCAGGTCTGCGAGAATACCGCCCAGGCGCTGGAGCTGCATGCGCAGGATGGCGCCCTCGATCTCGGTGGCCCGGAACTGGAACCCGATGAAAATCGGCATGGTGAATTTGCCGGCATAGGCCCTGAAAGCCGCGCCGCTGTCGGAATAAATCGAGGCGCGCTCATAGATTTCATCGTCATCGGTCGCCAGGGCGCCGCCCTCGCCCGCGCTCATGATCTTGTAATCGTTGAAGCTGAAGGCGCCGGCATCGCCCCAGCTTCCAAGGCGCCGGCCCTTGAAGCTGCCGCCGTCCGCCTGGCAGCAGTCCTCCAGAACCTTGATCCCGCGCCTGCGCGCCAGAGCCGTGAGCTTTTTCATATCCGCCGGGATGCCGCAAATATGCACCGGAATGATCGCCCTTGTGCGCGGCCCTATCTTCCTGGCCACGTCGCGCGGGTCGAGCGTCATGGTCTCGTTTATCTCGGCGATGACCGGTATGGCGCCAACCATCAGGGCGGCGGCCGCCGTGGCCATGAACGTGTAGCCCGGCACGATCACTTCATCGCCGGGGCCGATGCCCATGCCGGCCAGCCCGGCCATCAGCGCGGCCGTGCCGCCGCCTGAGAGCAGCAGGGAGCGCTTGACGCCGATGGTTTTCGCCCATTCCTTTTCAAAGCGCACGCACTCCTGCAGGTGCCCGTCCTTGGGGTCGCCCACCCTGAACATCCGGCGCGCATTGATTACCCTTCCGACCTCGTCAATTTCCTTCTGCCCAAGGCGATACATGATGCCTCCCGAGTTTTCGTTCCTGTCCATGCGAGCCGGCGCGGAACGCCCGTCCGGCATCAATTCATTTTAAATTACGGGCATTTACTCTACACGCTACGCCGCGCGATGTCAATTCCCAAGCCGTGATTTGGAGTGATGGGAGCGCGGTTGCATTTTCCGCGGCATTGTGCTTGGATACGTGCGCAACCCGCAAGAAGGGGCGCAGGAGGGCGCATGAAGACTCTGAAGATACTGGCGCTGAACGGGCCGAATCTCAACATGCTGGGCATTCGCGAGCCCGAAGTGTACGGCCGCGAGACGCTCGCAAGCATCCACAAGGCCGTATCGGCCCGAAAGGCCGAGCTTGAAAAGGAGCGCGGAATCCGAATCGCCCTGGACTGGCGCGACGCCATGCAATCCGAGGAAGCCATGCTGCGGGCCGTGCAAGAGACCGTAGACTCTAAGACAGGCAGGCCAAGGACGGACGGCATCCTGATCAACCCCGCGGCCTACACCCACACCAGCGTGGCGCTTCGCGACGCGCTGGCCGCCGTTCAATGCGCCGGAGTGCCGGCCGTCGAGGTGCACCTGAGCAACACCCAGGCCCGGGATGACTTCCGGCACACCAGCCTGACCGCACCGGTCTGCCTGGGACAGGTCAGCGGCTTTCACGGCCACAGCTACGTGCTCGGCCTGGACGCGCTGGTCAACCACCTGATGCGGAAGACAGGCAGCGTGCGGTAAGGCTTCCGGGCAACCGCGCGGCGGCTTCGTGTCCGGGCATTTCTTCCGCGGGGGCCACAGGCGGCCGGCCCCGGCCGCCGCTTATTTCCAATTTCGATCCCGATGTCGATAGCGATTTCGATATCGATGGCCCTTCCAATATCCAAGGAATCCGATGAACATTGGGAGTTCCTTGTTGGATATTGGATATTCGATTGCTCTTTCCAGGCTCATCGGGCCGGGCCAGGATCGAGCAATTCGAAGCCGGTATCGGGATCCTCCCGGCGGCAGGCCCGGGTTCCCACCAGCTCATGGAGAATGACTTCCCCGACCAGCCAGGTTTCAATGCCCGGCCGGATGCAGCCGGAGCGCGTCTCGCCGTCCCGGCCGAGCGCCGCATGCATGTGCAATTTCGGCTCGCCCTGCTCGTTCGGAAAGATCGCGCCCACCCCCAGGACCTCGTGCACGCCGTCCAAGCTGAACATGTTGGGCACAACCGGCCGGGTGTCTCCATCCCGGGGCCCTGTCACGATATTGCCGCCTCCGGCAACGCCGCCGACCAGGATGCAGAAGCCGCGAAGTACTTTTTGCTCCAGGGCGAAGCGTTCCACGGCCTCCGGCATGCGGTCCCCGTGCTCGAGGCGGATCACGAACACGCGGCCCAAGGCGGCTTCGCTTGCCTTCATGACGCCTGCCCCCCTATTCTGACCAATCGCAAAACCCGGGCTAAAACACGAAAATCATCCCGAGGCCGATGGACTGCGACCGGGACCTGACTTCCACATTTTCCCATGGCCCGCCGTCCGGGAAAAAGCTCTCCGTGCCGGCCGCGTCGAAAATGGCGTATCTGTAGACAGCGTAGATTGACAGGTTGTCCAGGGCCTCGAAACAGAGCCCGCCGCCAAACACGAAAGCAGGAGTCCACTTGGAAATCTCGTACCTCGTGCTGGCCTCCGACTCCTTCTTGAGACGCTGGTAGCCGTAGCGAAGCCCGGCCTCCCCGAACGCGGAGAAACCCGCGGGCAGGATCAGCCGGGGCCGGGCAAGCGCGTCATAGAAAAAGGGCATTTCAAAGGCCAGCCGCGCCGGGCCGCCCCGGGCCGTTCCGGAATACTCGTCCACGGTGTCGAGCGTCCACTCCGCGTCGTTGCCGGCGATCCGGCCCAGGACATCCAGGGACAGGCGGCTGTGCAGCGGCAGTGAATACCCGAAAGCGAGGGCGATTTCGCCGCCATAAGCCCTGTTCACGAACTGATCGGGCTCGCCGCCGCCGAGGTAGTCATATGAGGTTTCAAACCTGTGTTCGACATATCCGGCCTCCGCGCCGAGGAACCAGCGGCCCGCCTCGCCGTCCGCCGCCCATGCAGAGGCGGCCAGGGCGGAAATTGCCAGAAATACGCCAGCCCTCATCAAGTTTGGTGGCATGCTGATTTTCTCCTTGTATTACCCCGGATTTTGCGTTTGAAAAATGAACGATGCTTATAACCGGTAAACCATCAGGCTTTTACAACTGTATTGCGTTTGAATTACCATGCGCGAAAAAGTACGGGTGAGTTGCTGTAAAAGAAGTTCATTTTTCAAACCACGAGGGATTGGCCATAGTGCGGCATCTGCTGTGTTG
>JAAZAB010000416.1 GCA_012514555.1 Lentisphaerota bacterium | reverse complement strand
CAGCGCGCGGCATGAGAGGATTCGACATGAAGCAAAAGACACCGTGTGTTTTTTTCGCCGAGCTGCCCGCGTCCAGCGAGCCCGGGCAGATGGCGGCCGCGGCGGAAAAGCTGTGGGACGCCATGAAGCTGGACGCCATGGTTGCGCCCGGCGCCCTGGTGGCGCTCAAGCAGCACTTCGGAGAAGTCGGCGGCAAAAACTACCTGCCCCCGGCAGTGGCGTGCGCCCTGGGCCGCAGGGTCGCCGCGGCCGGCGGAAAGCCGTTCCTGACCGACTCCAACACGCTTTACACCGGGCGGCGCTCAAACGCCGTGGACCATCTCACGCTGGCCTTCGAGCACGGGTTTTCGCAGGACAAGCTGGGCTTTCCTGTGCTTATCGCCGACGGGCTTAAGGGCGAATCGCAGATGACGCTCAAGCCCGTGGGCGGCCTTTTGAAGCACATCTTCCTGGCCGGCGCCGGCTGCGCGGCGGACGCCGCCGTGATCCTCACCCACGTCACCGGGCACCTGGCGGCCGGGCTCGGCGCCGGAATCAAGAATGTGGCCATGGGCCTGGCCGGCCGCGCGGGCAAGCTCCAGCAGCATCACAATTCCACGCCGGCCTTCTCGGCCCGCAAGTGCACGGCGTGCGGGGTGTGCGTTCATCACTGCCCGGCGTCCGCCATCAGGATTGAAAAAAAAGCCGTGCTCGCCCCGGAAAAATGCATCGGCTGCGGCGAGTGCTTCGCCTTTTGCCCGTCGGGCGCGATATCCTTCGAGTGGAGCGAAACCAGCCCGATCCTCCAGCGCAAGATGGCCGAATACTGCCTTGCCTTTCACCGCTCGAAGAAGGGCCGCATCGCTTACTTCAATTTCATAACGCGCGTCACCCGCGACTGCGACTGCATGATCCGCGGGTCCAAGGGCGCCCTGCCGGACCTCGGCGTGGTTGCCTCGGCCGACCCGGTGGCGGCGGACGCGGCCGCAATGGCCCTGCTGAACAAGCGCGAGGGCCGGAACGTGTTTTCCGAGTTCTGGCCGGAGCTGGACGCCGGCATTCAGCTTGAATACGCCGAGAAAATAGGGCTGGGCTCGCGCAAGTACGAGCTCGTGCTGCTGCCCGGCCCCGGGCTCGCACCGGGCGGCCAAGCCGGAAAAAAAGAGAGAAGCGGGGCATGAAGGAGGCGCGCAGGTTCATGTACATCGGGGCCCACCCTGATGACCCGGATTGCGATTTCGGAGGAACCGCCATCAAGCTCGCCCGCGCCGGGCACGCCGTCAAGTTCGTCTCCGCGACGAACGGGAACTGCGGGCATCACAGGATGTCGTCAAAAGCCCTGGCCGCGCGCCGCAGGCGGGAAGCCCGGGCGGCCGCAAAAATTGCCGGCATCTGCGAATACCAGGTGTTGGACCATTCGGATTGCGGCATTGAAAACACGCTTGAAGCCCGCGCCGAATTCACCCGGATCATCCGCGGATTCGCGCCGGACGTCGTCATCACCCACCGCACCTGCGATTACCACCCGGATCACCGGATCACGGCGCAAATTGTCCTGGACTGCTCGTTCATCGTCAGGGTCCCTCTCTATTGTCCCGACGCCCCGGTTCCGGCGGAAACGCCCGTGTTCGCCTTCTGCTACGACGGCTTTACAAAGCCCGCCCCGTTTCGCGCCGACGCAGTTTCGGAGATCGACAGCGTCCTGGATGACAAGCTGCGCATGCTCGATTGCCACGCTTCGCAGTTCTATGAATGGCTCCCGTTCAATTCATTCGGGATCGACAGGCTGGACGCGAAGAGCATGTCATGGCGTGAGAAGAAGGAGCTCATTCTCAAGCTGCTGCCTATCAACAAGACCTGCGCCGGCTTGTTCCGCAGGCAGCTGGCGCGTGTTTACGGCGCCGGGAAAAAAATCGAACACGCGGAAGCATTCGAGGCTTCGGAATACGGGCGGACGGTTGAGCCGGCCCAGTTCCAGGCCCTTTTCGAACCCTGATATACCAAAGGAATATTTACGATGAAGAAACTGGCGTTTTTGCTCATGCTGTCGGCGCTGGCCCAGGCCGTGTTTTCCAAAACGATCGGCTTTCACAAGGACGGCCGCTCCATTGTGACCGATGGCATGATCAAGACATTCCAGGATGAGGGCTGGAGCCATGTCATTCTGTCGAACAAGGATTTGGAGAATGAGGAGGCGCTGGCCAGGACGGATGTGATAATGCTCACCGGCGGGTGGAACGCGTATTTTTTCCCGAGTTTTGAAGGCCGCCGCGCATTGACGCGCTACGTGGCATCGGGCAAGGGGATTCTCTCCACGGGCTTCAGGAGCGGCTATTCCCGGACGGCCAACCGCCCGATATTCCCGCGGGTGGCCGCGACGTACAACCGCGGGAACGCCTCGCACATGGTCGGGTCCGGGGACAGCGCTTTTGCGAAGGCGATTTCGGAGCCGATCTCGGCGGGCGGCTGGGACCACATGGCCCTGGAAGTGGGCCCGGAAGGGAAGGTGTTCGCAGAGGTTGCGGGCGATCCTGTCGGAGCGTACGGCGAAGTATACGGAGGCCGCTACATTGCGCTGGGCGTGTTTTTCGGCTGGGCCGCCAAGTCAAACTCGATGCATGGCGCATCGCGCAAGCTGATGATGGCCATGGCTGACTGGCTGGCGTCCGCCCCGAAGCGGAGCGCGGCTGACATCGAAAGCGCGCGGAAGAAAGCCGACCTGGATTTTTTGCGCCGGGAGAAGGCGTGGGACTGGACTTTGAACGAGCGCGGCCCGGACCTGGGCCCGGGCATTATCCCCGGGGCGGCGAATAAAATCGCCGGGCTTCTGGAAGGGCGCCTGTTTCATCTGAAATACCTGGCCGCGCAACTGCCGAAGCCCCCGGCTCGAGCGGAGGCCGCGATCAATGAGCTTGGCGAGGCTGTGGCGCGCCTGGAAGGAAACGCCAGGGCTTGCACGGATGAGACGCTGGCGAAGATCAGGTCAATGCCCGCGGATGCCCTGCTGAACGAGATGAAAAAGAACGACGAGAACAAGGCTGTGGTCCGGGCGCGGCTGTTCCCGACGAACGAACTGGCGGCGATATGCTCGAATGCCGACCGCGCCATCGGCGACCTGCGTGAGCCGGTGAAGAGGGCCAGGGCGCAGCGGCTTGCCGAAGAGCGCAAAGCCGATGCGCTGCGGGTGAAGGATCTGTCTGGACTCGTTGATTCGCCTGACGTTAAAACCCGCCTTGAAGCTGTGGTGGAACTGGGCCGGATCGGCGATCCGGGCGGCTCTGGAGCCTTGATCAAAGCCTTGGCGGACGCGGACGAGTCCGTTCGCGTTAACGCCATACTCGGGCTGGGCTGGATGCAGGAGAAGAAGGCTGTCCCGGCCCTGATCGCGCTGGCGGAAGGCCGGGATTTGAGAATGAAGCGCCGGGCGGCCCAGGCCCTTGGCCAGATAGGCGACGCGAGGGCCGCGGCGGCGCTGTTGAGGCTCTCAAAGAATGAGGACGTGTTCACGGCTGAAAACGCGATATTCTCACTGGGCTGGCTCAAGGCCCGCGAGGCTGTCCCCGCGCTGGCGGACATGGTCAGGACGCTCGACAAGAACAATGCGAGTCAGCGCGGGCTGAGGCTTTCCGCGATCCGGGCGCTGGGCAACATCGGCGACCCGGCGGCGCTGCCGGCCCTGGAAAGCTGCGCCAATGAGGGGGATGATTTTCCCTGGAATCGGCCCGGGCAGAAAAAAATAGCCAATGTATATTCGACCGCCCAGTCGCTGGGGTTCAAGTATTACGCGGAGCAGGCGATCGCTTTAATCAAGGCCGGAGGCGCTGCCGGGGCCGGGATCAAGCAAGCCGATTTTCTGAGCGCCGGGGACCGGTTCTATGCTCTTACCAGGCGGTTCAACGCGTTGGCGGGCCGCTGTTTCGAGCAGGTGTCAATGGCCGGGGACGACGGCTCCGGCTTTCTGGCCATGATCAAGGACGCGGGCTGGACTGGCATTCACATGGCATGGGGCGCGCAGGACGCGGATCCCGAGAAATATTTCAAGGCGGTCCAGGCGGCCGGGAATCTCGACATGGTCTGGGTTGAAATCTGGCCGACCGACGGCAACAGCTTTGGCGCCAGGCCGACGGTGACTGCGTCGCGGCAGATGGCCCTGGAAAAAGCGGCCGGGGATCTTTGCGCGAAGCGTTATGAAAACGAGCCGGCTTTTGCCGGATTCTGGAGCGAGGAGACCTGGCCTTGGATTGCCTATGAGCCGGCCGAGTTCGAGGCCTGGTTCAAGGCCAGGCACGGCGTTGACCCGAGGACGAAATACGGGCTGCCCGCCGATTTCGAGCTGAAGCGCGAAGCCGTCAGCGCAGGCGTCCTGAAAACCGATTACCTGTCTTACTCCGGCGACAAGATTATGTCGCACTGGCAGGAGTCCCAGGAGTGGATGCACGGGCTCAGGAAGGGCTGCGCCCTGACATTCAGCATTTCGCACCGGAACATCGTCGTCTATCCCGGGTTGAACGCAAAGCTGAGCGACCGCATCCACGTGCCCGGCCCCGAGGCGTACCAGTCCTTCGGCCGCGACAACGCTTTCATGATGGAGATGTTCAAGAACGGCCGGCCCCGCCCGGTCATGTGCGAATACTACAACTGGTACACGCCCTCGCCGGCCCATGAAATACGCGGCTTCGCGCAGCACCTTATGCACGGCGAATGCTTCTACAACTTCGGCTTCGAGCAGGTTTTCAAGCATGCCACCGCATACAACTGGACGTGGGCGCCGACCCGATGGGGCAGCGCCAAGACGATATTCCAGAAGGCGGCGAAGCTGAAGGATTACGTGGCGGTCCCGGAATCCGCGGCGAACGCGGCCCTGCTTTGCAGCGAAACCGCCGCCAGCCACCTCCAGGCCACGGACCAGCCCGGAACACGCTGGTTCGAGCACCAGGCCGGGCTGTGGACCGCGATGAACCAGTCCCATATCCCCACGGACCTGATCTGGGCGGAGACGCTTTCACCTGACGTGCTGGCGCGCTACCGCGTGCTGGTCATGGCGGACGCCAAGCTGCTGAGCGACTCGGAGGCGGCGCTTGTCCGCGACTGGGTGAGCCGGGGCGGCGTCTTGATCGCCGGCGGCTCCAGCACGATATTCGACTGGACCTTCGCGCTGAGAAAGGACTACGCGCTGGGCGACCTGTTCGGGGTCCGCTATGGCGGGTTCGCCGGGGTGAAGGACCCGGCAAAGCACGACACCGTGATGTATTCGGAAAAGGACGGCTACCTGCCGCTGGCTTTCGGCATGGATTTGCCGGCATTGCGAAACCACGTGGCGCGCGAGATCAAGCCTGTAAAGTCAATCGGCTTCTATAAAATCGCGAAGAACGAGGCGCTGCCCGGCATGGCAGCCGGCGCCGCATGCGAATATGACATGCCGCTCGGTTACGACAAGGTCGAGCCGGGCTCGGCTGAAACGCTGGCTGCGTTCGCCAACGGCGATCCCGCGCTGACGCTGAACAGGGTCGGCAAGGGCCTGTGCTACTTCTGGACGCCGATCTACCCGGGGCTCTGCTACGTGGGCTCGGAATACGAGAATGACGCCAACCGCAAGGATTTCTGGCCCGGCACTCGCGAGCTTCTCGCCGCGATGGTGAAAGGCGGCCTGGCCCACCAGAAGGCTTTCCTGCCCGCGGAAGTGACCGGGGTCTCGAAGGAGGTCGAGGTGACACTGCGCCGGCAGCCGGAGCACAACAGGATGATGATCCACCTGCTCGACTACGACACGAAATCCGCCGGGGTCAAGGGCGCGGAGATGATTGCGCACGCGCCGGAGGGCAAGACGGTGAAGCGCGTTTTCTATCCGGACACGGGCACGGATGTGAAGTTCGCGGCCTCCGGAGGCCGCGCCGCGGCGAAGCTGCGCGACTTTGAGGTGCACGACATGGTTGTCGTGGAGTGGGAGTAGAGGTTTCCCTTTGAATAGTTGCGCATAAAGAAAAGGCATAACGCATGAAAATGAAACACGCGGCGGCAATGGCGCTGGCAATCGGGCTCTTTGCAAATGCCGGCTGGGGCAGGACTGTCGGCCTGTGGCAGGACGGAAGGTCGGGCATTACCGACGGGATGCTCAAGACGCTTGCCGAAGCCGGCTGGCAAACCGAGATACTGAAAGGCAAGGACTTGTCCGACGAGGCGAAGCTGGGCGGGCTGGACGTCCTTTTTCTGCCGGGCGGGCATAATGCGTATTTCTTTGCCGACTTCAAGGCCAGGCGCGCCATGGTCAAGT
>JAAZAB010000415.1 GCA_012514555.1 Lentisphaerota bacterium | reverse complement strand
TTAACGCCCTGCCAAGGTTCGCCTGGTTCATTCCGGAGCGCGCCCCGATTCCTTCAGAACGGATAAATTCCTTCCAGGTTATCGCGGGGATCGGTGCGCGGCACAACCGCGGCCGCCCCGTGGGCCAGGGTTTCCTCGAGGAGATCGATCCGGCGCAGGACCGCGTCCCCGGCCGCCCGGCCGCGCGCCGCATCCAGCGCCGCCAGGCCGCGCCGCAGGGTCGGCAGCGATATCCAGACCTGCTGCTCGCGCCCGCCGCCCAGCCCGCGCGGCGCCTCCTCGTCATAAAACTCCCGGATGATTTGGTAGAATCTCAGGATGTCATCGGCCGCCTCGCCGAAAACCGCCCGCGCCCAGCGCCGGGCAACCTGCTCCGGATCGCAGTCCGGGTTCCAGTGCAGGTCGGCCAGGATGTTGAGCTCCCGGGCCCAGCGCCAGCCGGTGCCCATCAGGTTGTAGGAAAACCCGCACCAGCCGTAGATCCCGGCCGCCCCGCGCTCCCCGTACGCCTTCAGATCCTGCTTCATCTTGTGGGCCAGCGGCGTCAGCAGCGGATACCAGCCATAATAGCCGAACACGCCGATGGAGCGCGGGGGCATCATGCTTGACCACGCGCTGAACTGGTCGAGGTAGCGTCGGTTGCGCCGGTCGGTCATCGGATACATGGAATGTGCGAATACCGGGCAGAACCAGAGGTGCAGGTTCGGGTGGCCCCGGGTTTTGAGCGGCGGCTCCAGGAGATCGAAATAGGCGAGAACCGACAATTTTTTACCGGGAAATTCCGCCGCCAGCCGCTCCGCCAGCTTGTTCCAGAATATGAGGTAGCCGTCGGCCGGGTTCATGCCCTCGTAAGGCGCCTTCATGCCCGAATCAATCGGCCAGAGCGCGAGGGTGTCCAGCTCCGGGTTGCGCCGGACAAAGTCCATGAAGCGGCTAAAGACAATCGCCTGGACTTCCGGGATTTCGATTCGGACCTTGCGCGGGCCGCTGTACCAGTCCGGATGTGTTGCCTGGTAGGTCGCCGGGCCATAACCGGCATAGTCCTCTTCGGCGTCGGCCGGGCAGAAATAGCCCATCGAGTGCTGGGTCAGCTCGAGGTCGAAGCCGCGGTTGAGCAGGTCGTCCAGTACCTGGTGCTTGTAGCGTTCCCATAAATCATAGCGGTTATGGTCCACGTAGAACAGGTAGCGGTTGAGCTTCCGCTTGGCCATCCAGTCGATCTGGGGCCGGTGGTGCTCCTCGAAGCCGTGATAGGCGCCGTTTTTGCCCACGTTGATCTTCTGGATGCGGAAGATGTTGCGCAGGGGGAAGGCGGCCGCATAGGACTTGCGGAAGGCGCGGATCTCCAGGTCGGGCAGCCGGGGCACGGTCTCGATGCCCGGCTCGGCGAAGACGCAGCCGAGGGTTTCCAGGAGCTCGTAGACCCCGTACAGCGCGCTGCGCTCGTTGGACGCGGAAATGGCGATTGCCGAATCCGTGACAACAAGCTCAAACGCGTCGTCGCCGCCGGCGGCGGCTCGGGCGGCGAGCGTGATGGCGTTTCCGGAGGCGGGCGCCTCGGCAATCGTGAACTCGGCCCCGCTGATGGCCTTCAGGTACCGGGCCAGCTCGGCCGCGGCAAAGCGCAGCACCCGCCCCGCCGCCGGCGGGATGGCGATGTCCGAGCGCGCCCGGGAGGCGCGGGCAAGCAGCAGACTCATGGGTTAAGATGTCCTTTCCGGGGCTTTACCCGATGTATTTCAACGGCGTCCGTTTCTTGCCCGACCGGCGGAACGCCAGCGCGTCGTCAATGATCCGGGTGATGTCATACTGGGGGTCATAGCCCAGCACGGAGCGTGCCTTGGCGATGCTGTGCGTAAAATCATGGAAATAGCCGCACTCAAACTCCACCACCGGCAAATCCAGCTTTTTCGCCGCGTAGTCGGCCGCGACTTTGTAACTGAACGGCGCCGGGCCGGTAATGGCAAAGGCCTGCCCGAGCGCCGCCGGGTTGCCGATGGAGATCATAATGCCCTGGATTACATCTTTGATTCCAACGATATGCCGAAGGCCGGGCCGGCCGCCGGGATGAACGAGGCAGGCGACGCCGTCCCGTTTCTTTCTGAAAAATTCCTTTTGCCGGGCTGTCTTGGCCAGGTCCTTCCAGACCGGCACGCCCAGGTTCGGCGCTTTCAGGGTCAGGTGGGCCAGGATGTCGTCCTCGTCATGGACCCATGAAAAGCGGAGGGTCGTAATCGGCAGGCTGTGCTGGATGATGTACTGCTCGCACATGGTCTCTTCCAGGACCTTGGAAAAGGCATAATAGCCGGGATAGGCCTGGTGCGGGTGGGTTTCATCCATCGGGAAGGGATGCGGATAATAAAAGATGCCCGCCCGCGCATCCGACCCCGCCTGGATAAACTGCCGGATATGCCCGCTGTTTTTGCACTCGTCCAGGAGGTAAAACGTGCCCTTGATGTTGGTGTCCAGGAAGCGCTCGCGGTTTTCCTTGCAATTGCCCAGGTGGATCACCGCATCCATGCCCTTCAGCGCCCGCTGCGCCAGCCCGGGGTCGCGCAGGTCGCCCGGCATCGTCTCAATCCCCCGGCGGCAGTCCGGAATGGCCCGGAACTCGTTTTCGAACTCGAGCGCCCGGACGCGATACCCGGCCTTGATCAGTTCCGGCAGCAAGGCCCGTCCGATTTTTCCGGTTCCCCCAGTCACAAACACATTTTTAATTCTCATTGCTCGCCTTCGTCTCCCTTCTGATCGCCTGTGGTTGATGCCGCTGCGTTTTCACCGTCGCTCCCCTGTCCCGTTTTCACGCCCTGGGTCCTGGCCAGCTGCTGAACGGTCTGCCAGGCTATCGCCTGCAATGGCCGGGCCTCGCCGTCGTCAAGGTCGGCTATGCCGCCAGGCAGCCCCTCCGGGCTAACGCCGTAAATGACAGCGTAAAACACGCAGGCGGCAAGATACGTGCCCGCTTTGCTGGCATGGTTTTTATCGGGGCGGTGGAGCCCGCAGTTCGGATTGGCTTTAAGCGCCCGCTCCCACGCCATGCCGACGGGTGCCACGGCCGCCTCGAGTTTGCGGCCGAGATCGAGATACACGCGGCTTAATTCGGCCTGCCGTTCGGGCGTGTTTTGGCGCGCCCAGGTCTGATACAGCAGCGTCCGGGCGCCCTGTTTTTTGATTTCTCCGTCAAGCTTTTCGGCATAAACCGCCATGCTTGTCGCATTGGTCAGGGGCATTAGGCTCTGTTCCTGCAGGACCACGAAATCCCAGCCGCCGGCCGCGATCCGCTCGGCGGCCTTCCCATCCTGCCAGTGCTTTTCAAACGTACAGCCGCCGGGCGTTTCCATGGCGTACGCGAACAGCGGCCGGCCGCCGGCCTTGGCCAGTTCCGCAATCATGTGCGGCAGGTTGTTGTAGGAGGTGTGACTGTTGCCGATGAAAAGCGCGCGGACCGGTTTCGGCCCTTCGCCCGCGCGCGCCGCGGCCAGCATGCCCAACAGGCAGGCCCCTGCGGCCGAAACGCGGCTAACTGTGTCGTTCATGGTTTTCCCCCGAAGGGTGCCCTAACGGGCTTCGCCCTGATGCCCGGCAGTGGCCGCGCGGCAGGGCCTTCCCGTTCTTTTTTTTACGGAAGACATAGCTCCGCGGCAACGCGCACCGGAACGAACCGGGCGGACGGATTTGCCAGCGTAACGGTCAGGTACTCGGCGGCATGGTCGGCCATGGTCGCCACATCTTGCCGGATGACCGGCACGGGCCCCGTCAGCATCCGCCAGGACGAAAAATCCTTCGCGCGATGGATGGTCAGGACGGGCGGATCGAACCCGATGACGCGCAGCCGGCCTGGAAGGGTCACTCCCGTATCCCGGGCGGCATCCAGAAGCCCGGGCAACAGCCGGTTGGACTCCAGAAAAATCCCGCTCCCGGCCGGCAGCCGGCGGAGCACCGGCAGCAGCCGCTCATGAACGTGTTCGCGGACAGGCGGGCACAAGAGGATGGCGTCCGGATCCAGCCTGGCGGCGTCGGCAACCCCGCCAAGCCGGTCATCCAGAACCGGATGTCGGCGCCGTTCGCCCAGGTAATAGAGCTTTTTGACGCCCGCGTTAACCAGCCAAAGGGCGCCTTCGCGCGCGGCCGCGCGGCCGTCGGTGGTCACATAATGGAAGCGTTCCTTGGGCAAATAAATATCGACGCAGAGCACCAGGGTTCCCGAGTTGGCGATCCGACGCAACAAAGGCGCGTTGATGCCTCCTTCGGCCGGAACGACGGCCAAGCCATCGACAAAACGGCTGCACAAGGCGGCCAGATGCTCCCGCTCGCATGCGCCATCGTCCTGGCTGTTGCAGATCAACGTTTGATATCCATTCGAAAACAGGGCCACTTCGAGCCGCCGGATGAGTTCCGGATAGTGCAGCGTGGTCATATCCGGCACCACGATCCCGATCGCGCGGGCCTTTTTGCTTTTAAGGCTGCAGGCGGCGAGATTGGGCCGGTAATGAAGGGCCCGGGCGGTATGGAGGATCAGCCGGCGCTTGGCGTCGCCGATACGGATCGGCTTGTTGTTCAAAACGTTGCTGACGGCGGTCGTCGACACGCCGACCTTGCCGGCAATATCCTTCAAGCCCAGCGGCCCGGCATCAATGGAACTCATGGAAAAACGGAGCCTTTTGTTCGTGAGGGACCAGCCTTTTCAACAACCAGCGCCCGGCAGGGAAACGCGCACGTATCCTTGATGCGGGGCGGCAGGGCGATCAGGGTCGCGCGCGTTGACCGCAAGACACGCAAATTGACCAGCGGCGCCAGGATCAATAAGCCGCGTTCAAACAATTTGTTCACCAGGCCTTCCGAGCGGAGCGGATCGTCATAACAGGGGATGTCGCCCCCCAGCAGCGCCGGGCCCCGGCCCAGGACCCAGTCCATGGCTTCGGACGTGAAATGCGGGCTTTCTGTGACAAAGCCGGGCTTGTTCCACCTCCGGTCCCAGCCCGTGGCGACGATAACGGCATCGCCGTTCCGG
>JAAZAB010000414.1 GCA_012514555.1 Lentisphaerota bacterium | reverse complement strand
TCTTTCGCACCGCTTCGCGCAGACGAATGGAGGATTCCACAAGGCGGATGTAGGCGCCGTAAAATGGCTCCGCCGAAGGCGCTGCCATCAGCATCAGGCTCACGGCGCCGTTCTTCTCGGCCAGGCGGCATTGCTCGGAGGCAATGTTAAGCGCGGAGGCCAGGCCCATGTCGCTCGCATCCTCGTAGACCATTATCCGGAGGTTCCCGGCCTCCAGGGTTTCAACCGGGCAGGGCGCCTCCAGCTGGAAAATGGGACGGCGCGCAACATCGTTTTTTGACCCATGCCTTGCTTTCATTCGCATCATCTCCCTGGTGTTTATGAATAATGAATCCGCCGCTGCCATGCCTGCCGCGGCGCCACCCCGCACTCCAAGGCATGCCGGCCGGATAACCCAGGCGCATGCCAATGCCAACGCTTGCGGGAAACGGCGGAATTCTAGCAGGTGTCCGGCGCCAGACAAGCAAATTGTTGTTGATGCGGTCTCGGAATCCCGGATATAGTGCCGGCGGTTGATTCGGATTTCGCGGGGCGCGATCGGCATGAGGATTGTCCTTGTCATATTTCACGTTTGCCTTGCCGCGCTGGCGCCGGCGCTTCGGGCGCACGCGGCTGAAGGGTGGGCGATTTCCGCGAGCGTGGCGGACTTCACCGCCTCGCCGGCGGAGTACTACCGGGCCGATCTGACGCTGGCCGGGCCGAACCTGAGGATCGACACGTCCGATTTCACGGGCGAGGCGACGCACCTGGTGGCGACAACAGAGGGCAAAGCGATCCTGCACCTGAACGCGGCAAAGCGAACGTACCATAGGATCGACGAGCGCAAGGCCGCGCAAGTGGGGGAGCACGTGGAAGCGGTCCAGGACTATTTCCGGAAACAGGCGGACAAGTGGAAGGACAGGCCTGCTGTTGAGGCAAAGCTGGACGTTAAGAGAACTGGCGAGACGCGGACAATCCTGGGGCTGAAGTGCCGGAAGTACGAGATATGGGTTGGCCCGGGAAACAAGGAGCGCCAGGTGTGGATTGCGCCCTGGAGCCAGGCCGGGCTCGAAAAAGCGTCCTTCCAGGGCGTGCGCCAGCTTGCCGTTCTTTACGAGAAGGTGAAATATCTTCCGGGCGTGACGCTGACCCTGGCCGACGGCGCCTCCGTTTCCCTTGAAGGCGTGCCTGAGATTGACGGGTATCCTGTGGTCATCGAGCATCTTGTAAAAGGCCGGGTTGTCTGCCGCATGCAGCTCGGCAAGCCGAAGAAGACCGCTGTCCGGGAGTCGGCTTTCGCCGTGCCGGACGGATACAAGCTCAAGTGGTTCTGACGGGCCTCGGCGGCTGGCGCGCGCCCGCGCTCCGGTTTGGCGCCATTTGCTTCAGGCCCAGTGGCTGAGAATGGCGCGCCAGTCGAGGTATGTAAGATATGGCGAGAGCGCGGCAATGGCGAGCAGCAGCCCGGTTTCGACGAGTTCGTTGGCCATGCCCAGCAGGTCGCCCGTGACGCCGCCGAGCGCGCGGTTCAGGCGGCCGGCAAGGAATATGGCAAAGAGCTGGGCCGCGAGCATCGCGATCACGCCGCCGCCCCCGGCCAGCGCAAAGCAGAGGATCAATCCGGACAGCACGGCCGCAACAAGATGCCGGTGCGAGGCGTTGTTGACGAACGCCGCGCCCGTGCCGCCCTCGCCGCGGGCGTAGGGCAGGACCACGGCGAGTTTGACTAGCACGGCGCGCGATACGATGAACGGCACGGGAATCCACCACCACTGCAATCCGGGCCCGGCCAGGCGTGTCAGGGCAGCGGCCTTGAGCAGGAGCGACAGGGCAATGGCGGTCACTCCGAAGGCGCCCACGTGCGTATCCTTCATGATTTCGAGCTTGCGCTCCCGCGTCCGGCCGCCCAGGAGTCCGTCGATCGAGTCGGCGAGGCCATCCGCATGCAGGGCGCGCGTGAGCAATACGCAGAGCGTTGTGCCAAGCACGCCTGCGCCCAGGTCCCAGTCGAAAAGCGCGCGGAACCCGGCGACGGCGGCCGCGACGATCGCGCCGATGATGAAGCCGGCAGCGGGGAAGAAGTAAAGCCCGTCGGCGATGCAGGGGGAATCGCGCCCGGGCACGTCAAGGCAGGTCAGCGTGCGGACGGCCGTGACGAACGCGCTGTAGCAACGCTTGAGCATGGTGTCCTCACGCGCCGGGCGTGATGCCGGCTTCGGACCATGTTGCCATTTCGTTGTAGATGGCCATTGCGTTCTCGATGATCTGCATGGCTATTGCCGCGCCTGTGCCCTCGCCCAGGCGCATGCCGAGGTCCACGATCGGGCGGAGCCCCTCGGACTTGAAGAAATGCCTGTGCCCGGCTTCGGCGCTCATGTGCGCGAAGAACAGGAAGCCCTTGACCTCGGGCTTGATGCGCATGGCCGCAAGCGCGCCCGCGCTCGAGATGAAGCCGTCCACGACCACGGCCAGGCGCCGCTCGGCGCCGCCCAGGCAAAGGCCGCAGATGCCCGCGATTTCCAGTCCGCCAAGGGCCGCGAGGATTTCGAGCGGCGTGGCGAGGCGCGCGCGATTGACGCGGAGCGCGCGGCGGAGCGCGCGGGCCTTACTCCTCATGCCTTCGGAATCCAGCCCCGTCCCCGTCCCGCATAGGCGCGAGACAGGGATGCCCAGATAGGCGGAGAAAAGGGCCGCGGCCGGGGTGGTGTTCCCTATGCCCATTTCGCCGGTTGCCAGCATGGCGACGCCCTGGTCGGCCGCGCGGTGGGCCGCCTCGATGCCCGCGGCGATCGCCGAGAGCGCCTCGTCGCGGGTCATGGCCGGGCCGCGCGCAATATTGCCGGCGCCGCGCCTGACGTTCCGCCTTGTCAGGCCGGGCAGGTCGCCCAGGTCCTCCATCATTCCAACATCGAGAACTTCGATGTCCGCTTCAACCTGACGCGCAAGCACGTTGATCGCCGCGCCGCCGGCGATGAAATTGCGGACCATGAGCGCGGTGACGCTGGAGGGATAGGCGCTGACGCCTTCCTCGACGACCCTGTGATCGCCTACGAACACGGCCACGCGCTTGCGCGCGGCCGAAGGCCGGGCTTCCTGCCGGAGCGCCGCGTAGCG
>JAAZAB010000413.1 GCA_012514555.1 Lentisphaerota bacterium | reverse complement strand
CGAGAGGGTCGAGAAGCTCGTCAACGGAGTCAATCACCCGGATTTCGGAGCCTTGATAGACATTGGGAATTTCCTCGATGCGGACGAATCACCGGCCCTCGCGGTCGCCCGCATGATGCCCTACGCCTTTCATTGCCATGCCAAGGATGTCCATGTCAAGCCCGGCGCCGGGGCAAACCCGGGCTCGGGCTGGTGCCTGTCCCGCGGTGGCAACTACCTTCGCGGCGCGATCATAGGCCACGGCGATGTGCCCATTGCCCAGTGCCTGCGCATCATGCGCAACGCCGGCTTCAGCGGTGTGCTCTCGATCGAATTCGAAGGCATGGAAGAAACGCTGACCGGCATTTCCCTCAGCCTTGAGAATCTCCGGCGCTATGTGAAGGAACTGGGCTGAGGCGCCGGCCGCTTTCCCTGTGGCAGGCCGGGAGGATACGCGCGCGAGGCGCGATTCCCCGCCCCACCCCATCGCAGCCTCTCAATCATTCCGCGCGCCGCGCGTCGCCCATCCTGACAACCGCATAGACAAGGGCGCCCAGCAGGCCGGTCAGCAGGGTCACTACAATCCAGACGCCTGATCCCGCATTCCGCTTCCGGATATCCTGGTAGGCCCAGACGGCAAGCAGGATGTGAACAACCATGCAGACGAACATGAATCCGCAAAACTTCTTCATCATCACGGCATGGTGCTTTTTCCATCCGTCCTTGTCGAGCTGGGGGCCGGGCCGGGGGCCGGGACCGGGTAATCCCATTCCAGGGCCGGGCCCGGGCTCCTGTTCCTGGGCTTTGAGCATGTTCCGGGCGCGCTCAAGCTCCAGGCGCTTTTTCTCCAGCTCAATTTGCCGCACCTGCTCGCTGAAATTCAGCTCCGACTGGCGCTGGTCAATATCAAGCTGCTTGTGCCTGAGCTCAATGGCCCGCATGGGGTTGTCCTGCTTGGGCGGCTGCTTGCTATCCTGACCTCGTGCCGGAACGCCGGCCGACAGAACAAACGCCAGCCCCAGAATGCCTATGATTCCCGTTTTCATCACAAACTCCCTCCTCCTTTGCCTGGCTTTGAACTCCACGGACTGCGGATCCGGTTCATGCATTGCAGAATAACAGCCCAGCCTGCGGCTGTCCATCCCCATTTTTACCGGCATGCCGCCTCAGGGACCCGGCATCGAGCACGGCATGATCCTGAAGGCGCACCCCTCGAACGTGCCGGGGGGCGGCGGATAACTCAAGCAGCCGGAATTCAGGAGTCAGAATGGGAATGCCAGTTGGAGGCCATTCTGAACCCGGACGCCTTAATCCTGGCTACCTGAGTCGTAACGCGGGCGGCAACAAAGTCCGCCCGCCACGGAAGATTTCGCAGCTATTTCTTTTCTTCAACCGCGGGCTTGCTGTCGCCGCCTTTTACGCCACGGCGTTTCCCGCGCCCTTCTTTCATCTTCTCGAACGCGCCTTTCACCTCGTCAACGGTCAGCGAGCCGTCATTGTTGGAATCCATTTTCGTGAAACGCTTTTCCGCCCCCTCCTTTTTGGGAGCCTCGCGGCCGGCGCTCTTGGCTCGGGCTTCGCCGGCGGCAACGTACTCGTCTTTCGTCACCTTTCCGTCCGCATTGGCGTCCCATTTCTTGAAGGCATCTTCGCAGCTCATGCGTTCGCGCTTCCCGTGCCGTTTCCCGCCCTCTCCCGCCTTTGTAGCTTCCTTTTCAGCCGCATTGTCCGCAAACGCCAGGCCCGCGGCCGCCACTAATCCCACCGTCAGAAATCCCAGCTTTTTCATCCTGCCCTCCTCGATGTTGACTCCGGCCTTGATTGACCAGAGTTGGTCGTGAATGTCATGTAACGCGCGACCCCGTGCTTTTATTGCAACAGGCGATACAAAAAAACTGCGCAGGAGCGCAGGCAAGCCGCGACTGTTCGAGTTCACGGGCAGGCGATGAGCCGCGTCCGGAGCGGAACCCGGCCGCAGCACGCCAGGCGGCGATATCCAGGGACGAGAGACGCGAATTGCGTCATAACTATTTGTAAGGACGGTCATTACCTCGAACGTCCCCTATTTCAATACGATGCCTTCAACCCGGCAATTAATCTGGACGGCTTGAAGTCTAAACAGGATGAGTGCGCTGCGGCATAATCAAGTCCGCCTCTCTCCTCTTCACCCCGTCGGATTTCTGCTGGTCTGACTTACCGCGGCCTGTTATATTCGCTCTGTCTATCGCATTTTGATTTGATTTTGCCGCGAAACTGCCGAAGCAGAAGCCCATGCAAGAACAGGAACGCCGGCTACCGGCCGAGGCACGATCTACAAGCGGATTGACCGCAAACATGCCCGCCCATAAGCTCGGGAAGCTCTGGAAGTTCCAGGCTACCGCTGTTGACCACTTGGGAAAGTCGGGGAAGGCGTCCGTGCTGCAAAAGCCGCTGTGAAGTTCCGGGAGTAGCGATATGGTAGCTGATAGCCCGCTGGGAAATATCGAGAAGCTGGAAAAAGATTTATGGGAAGCCGCGGATCAGCTTCGGGCCAACTCCAAACTCACGTCGTCAGAATACTGCATGCCCGTGCTGGGCGTAATATTCCTTCGCCACGCCGCGAACCGCTTTGAGGCCGCTACGCATCAGATTCAGGCGGACCAGCAGTCCGGCCGGATGCCAAAACGGCCGTTGGTGCAAGCCGACTATATTAAACGGCACGCGCTGATGCT
>JAAZAB010000412.1 GCA_012514555.1 Lentisphaerota bacterium | reverse complement strand
ACCTATTGCTGGAAACTTGGCGGCCCGACCGCGGCGAAGATCGTGTCCGGGCTGGGAACGGACGCCGCCAATCTTCATGTGCACCGCGACATCAAGCCCGTGAAATCCATCGGGCTCTACAAGACGGCGGACAAGGCGTCGCCGCTCCTGCCGGGGATCGCCCCCGGAATGGCCTGCGAATACGACATGCCGCTGGGCTATGACAAGGTAAAAGCAACCTCCGCCGAAACGCTGGCAACTTTCGCCAACGGCGACCCCGCATTGACCGTGAATCCCGTCGGCAAGGGGGTGTGCTATTTGTGGACGCCGGTCTTTCCGGGCCTGTGCCACACCGTATCCGGGTGGGAGATGCATGCGAACAAGTTTGACTTCTGGCCCGGCACTCGCGAGCTGCTCGCCGCGATGGTAAAGGGCGGCCTGGCCCGCCAGGATGCGTCGCTGCCCGCGGAAGTGATTGGGGTCTCCAGGGAGGTCGAGGTGACACTGCGCCGGCAGCCGGAGCACAACAGGATGATGGTGCACCTGCTCGACTACGACACAAAGTCCGACGGGGTCAAGGGCGCGGAGATGATTGCGCATGCGCCGGAGGGCAAGACTGTGAAGCGCGTTTTCTATCCGGACACGGACACGGATGTGAAGTTCGCGGCCGACGGCGGCCGCGCCGCGGCGAAGCTGCGCGACTTTGAAGTGCACGACATGGTTGTCGTGGAGTGGGAGTAGATGCCGAAGGGCGGACCGGATGGAGGGCCGCTGCCGCGGTGGAGACGCGAACTAGTCGAAAAGCAAGTAATTACCGATCCACAAAAAAGGGGGGGGGAGATGAAGAAATTCCTGGGTCCGGCACTGCTGGCGCTGGCGTTTTGGGCCGATTCTGCGCAGGGCGGTATCCTGCCGGCCGCGGGAACCGCGACCAGCGGCTGCGAGCTGGAGCACTTTGATTTGGCCCTCACCCTGTGCGACGGGGTTCGCGAGGCCGTTCACATGCGGGAGGCCTGGAAGTCCTCTCCGGAAAACACGAATCCGCAGTGGGCTGAGCTGCGGTTCACCAACCAGGTTGCCATCAAGGCGGCGGCTATTCACTGGAAAGTGGAACAAGGCGTTGCCTGGAGCTCGCGGCACTACAAGCTCCAGCGCTGGGAAAGCGACGCCAATGATCCAAAAAAGGGCGAATACAAGGACATAATGGAGATCAAGGACAACCCGGTCGCGCCCTTCTCGCTGCATGCGTTTCCCGAGGTGAAGACGGACCGGCTCCGCGTCTGGCAGCCGCCAGCCGGCGGGCCGGCCGGGAACGGCAACCTGATGTGGATTGCCGAGATTGAGGCATACGACCACGCCAAGGCTGCCTCCGAGTTCGGCACGGCTTCCGACAGGGCGCAGCAGCGGATGATCGAGGAGGGCGCGCGGGCGCGCACGATCGGAGCCTTCAAGCGAACCCGCCACCAGCCCCGGACCAAGGCGGCGGTGTCCATCCTGCCGCGGACGGGAATGCAGAGGCTGCAGCTTGAGACCCTTGACGCGCGCGAACTGAAGCGCTGCAAGGTGGTGGTTCTGGCCGGGCCGCGATTCGTTCCGAACCGCGACGCCCTCATGGATTACATTTACAACGGCGGCGCGGCGCTGTTCATTCACAGCGCCTGCGGCCGCAGCGGCGGGTCCCCGCTGCCGGATATCTGGGAATACGCCGGAATGGGCCGGTCCGACCTTGTGGTTAAGGACGGCAAACACCCGGTGGCCGCGGGCGTGTCGAACCGCTTCGCCCACGGCTATTTCGAGCATGCCATGCTCAAGCCGGGCAGGAACGGCAAGGTGGTTGTGGCCGACGCGGAAGGCAGGGCCGTCGTGGTTGCCGGCGAGTATGGCGCCGGCCGGGTGGTGGCGATCGGGAGCTTTCCCGGGCTTTCGTCCGGCGAGAATGGCAGGGGCATGAAGATCTCGGGCACGGCCTGCGAGGCGGCGCTTTACAGGAACAGCATAGAATGGCTCGCCGGGTGCGCTCCGGCCGGCGGGGACTGGAAGGAGTCACCCGGCGCCGCGAAGCTGCGGAAGCAGGAGTCGGAAAAGAAGCGCCAGTTCACGGATGTCACCGCAGCCTGCGGCCTGTCCTATCGCTGGTACTCCAAGGCCGTCGAGCTGGCGGACCTGCACGAGACCGGCAGGCTTGACCTTTTCGCGACGCTGTGCGGGCCCCCGTTCCAGGCGGAAGTGGATCACAACCTGTTCTACCGCAACGATGGCAACTGGAAATTCACCGAACTCTCGAAGGAGGCGGGCATCCGCCATCCGAACGGAATCGGATGCGTCCTGGGCGACATCAACGGCGACGGCCACCTGGACCTCGTGGTGTGCTACATGCCGGAAATGGGAAACAAGGGGCGCAACGGCGTGTTCCTTGGCGACGGAAAGGGCGGGTTCAAGGACATAACGGACGCCAGCGGCCTGGGCAATTCCGGGCATTCGGCCCAGTGCCTGATGAGCGACTATGACAACGACGGCGACCTCGACCTGTACCTGGTGGGCAACGGCGTGGAAAACACGCTCTGGCGCAACCGCGGGGATGGCACGTTCGATAATGCCACGGCCGGCTCCGGCCTCGAGGAAATGGGCAGCAAGGGCGAGAAGGGCTACGGCAGCAACCTGGCGGCCGTCATGGCCGATTTTGACGGCGACGGCTACCAGGACCTGGCCTGCCTTTTCAGGGGCACGCTCAGGATATTCCGCAACAAGGCCGGGAAAGGCTTCGAGAGCGTTGACGAATACATGGGGCCCGGAAAGCCCGCCGTTGCCGGCGGAGGCTTGGGCATGGCCATCGGGGACGTCGATGCCGACGGGGACCTTGACATGTACGCGGTGGGCGGCAACGTCATGCTGCGCAACGAGGGCAAGATGCGGTTCTCCGACGTGACCGCGAAGTCCGGGCTGGACAAGCTGGAGCCGAACATAGGCGTGTACAGCCCCATGTTCGTCGACTGGAACAACGACGGCAAGCTCGACCTCTATCTCGCGGCGGGCTCTTTCGATTCGCTCGCCTTCCAGGGCGGCGGCGGCTTCTCCTTCAGCGAGGTCACGGGAACCATCGGCCTGGACAGCTATGCGATTCACGGCTGCGGCTTCGGAGACCTGGACGGCGACGGCGACCTGGACTTTTACGGGACGACCTGGTCCCAATACGATTTCGCGCTGCTCCGGAACAACCATGACGACGGGAACTACCTTAAAATAAGGGTGAAAGGCCGGAAGACGAACACGAGCGGCATCGGCGCCCGGGTGTGGGTGTACGATGCGGGCGGACAGGGCGCGAACCGCAGGCTGCGCGGCTACAGCGAGGTGCTGGGCGGCGGCGTGTCAATGTACACGTGCCCCGTGCTGGAGCAGCATTTCGGCGTTCCCGGCAGCGGAAAATATGACGTTGAAGTCCTGTTCCCGGTTTCGGGCAAGCGTGTTAAGCTT
>JAAZAB010000043.1 GCA_012514555.1 Lentisphaerota bacterium | reverse complement strand
TCTGACCAATCGCAAAATCCGGGTTCGACGCGTTAGCCCAACGGGGAATCCGCGCTTGCCACGCGGTGTGGAATGTGCACAATATCACTTCACCAAGCAGGTTTTGGGGTAAGGCCGCCGCTTGGCAATGAACACACCGCGTTTGCGCGATATTTGACGAGGCGTACTGCAATGAATCCCAGCACAGTCGCAATTCTGAAAACCACGCCGGCCACCGTTCTGAGCGACACGCACCGCCTCATGAACCTTGCCGGTTACCAGGACGTCCTGCCCAAGGACAGGGATACCGCCCTCAAGATCAACATAAGCTGGCATTTCTTTTTCCCGGGCTGTTCCACCACGCCCTGGCAGCTTGACGGCGTGATCCGGGCCATGAAGCGCGACGGGTATTCGCCCGAACGCATTCACGGCTGCCACAACCGCACGGTCGTGATCGATTCCCGGATGGGCGAGCGCGAGAACAAGCAGGTGAACGTCATCGAGGCGCACGGCTTGCGCAACATCCACCTGTACGAGCCCGGCGTGGAGTGGATCAACGTCCGCGATGCGGTTGGCGGCCTTGCGGACGATTTTTTGTGCCTGAACCGGGTCTATCCGGACGGGTTCATGATACCCAGGCGATTCATCGGCGAGAACATTATTCACCTGCCCACGGTCAAGACGCACGTGTTCACAACGACCACGGGCGCCATGAAAAACGCATTTGGCGGGCTGCTCAACGAAAAGCGGCACTGGACCCACCCGGTGATCCACGAAACGCTCGTGGATTTGCTGATGATCCAGAAGAAGATTCATTCAGGAGTGTTCGCGGTGATGGACGGCACGTTTGCCGGCGACGGGCCCGGGCCGCGGTGCATGGCGCCCCACGTGAAGAACGTGCTGCTGGCCTCCTCCGATTCCGTGGCAATAGACGCGGTTGCCGCAAGGCTGATGGGCTTCGATCCGATGAGTATCAAGTTCATACGGCTTGCACATGAAAAAGGGCTGGGCTGCGGCGATCCGCGCGACATCCGGATTGTCGGCGACGAGGCCGCGGCCCGGGAGAACTGGCATTTTGACGGGCCCTTCAAGCGAATGACATTTGCCAGCCGGATGCAGCACAAGATTTACTGGGGCCCGCTGAAGAAGCCCGTCGAGTGGTCGCTGAAGACGGTGCTTGCGCCATGGTCCTATATCGCCAGCGTTCTGTACCATGATTTTTTCTGGTATCCCACCCATGCCAGGCTGGTGGATGCGGCGCTGCAGAGCGATTGGGGCCGGCTCTTCAGCAACTGGGACTCGCTAGCCATCCCCCCGGATGACCTCCGGTCAGCCGGCTGGGCCGCCGTCGGCGAAGCGGGCGCGCAAATCAACGACGCCACACGGCGGGATCGGAAATCCTTTTTCCGGAAAGCCTGGCGCGGGCTTGTCGGAAGCATCAGGGAGGCCCCGGAATTCGCATCGCGGCGGGCGCGGAAGACCGGAAAGTCGTGATATCATGGTTTGGCGGCATGTGTCCGGCATCGAGCCGGATTCGCAGCATGCGCATGCAGTTTTTTCCCCGGCGTCATGCGTACGTGCCAGGCTTGCGCAATGCAAAATCCGTGTTGAATAATGCCCGGTAATTAGGAGGGCCCGCCATGAAGAGGCTGGTGTTTCTGCTTTTGTGTGCGGCCATGATTGAAACCGGCTGGGGCAAGACGGTGGGGCTTTGGAGGGACGACCGCTCCTACATCACGGACGGAATGCTGAAAACGCTCCAGGCCGCCGGATGGCAGACAGTCATTTTGTCGGGCAAGGATTTGTCGGACGAGGCCAAGCTGTCAGGGCTGGACGTTGTTTTTCTGCCGGGCGGCTGGAATGCATACTGGTTCGCCGACTTCAGGGCCCGGCGGGCGCTGGTGAAGTTCGTGGCATCCGGCAAGGGCATCCTGGCCGGCGCATTTCGGAGCGGGTACGTGCGTACGGCCAACCGGCCGCTGCTTCCGCAGGTTGGCGCAACTTACAATCGCGTCAACGGGCCTATAATCTCACCGTTTGGCGACAGCGAGCTTGCAAAGGCCATTGACCAGCCGTTCTGTCCCGGCGGATGGGACCATTTGGTTGTCAAGGTCGGGCCGCTGGGCAGGGTATTTGCGGTCAACGGCGAAGACCCTGTCGGGGTCTACGGCGAAGTGTTCGGCGGGCGCTACCTGGTATTCGGCGCATTCCTCGGAATGGACGCGAAAACCGAGCCCATGACTGGCACGCCGCGCAACGTCCTGTTGAAATCCGTCGAATGGCTGGCTTCCGCGCCCAGGCTTTCCGATGCCGCCAGGGCGAAAAGCCAGGCCGAGGCCGACCTTGATTTCATTCGCAGGGAAAAGCTCTGGGACTGGACCCTGAACGACCGCGGGCCGGACCGAGGGCCCGGCATCCTGTACGAAATCAGGAATTCCCTGGCAGTTCCCATTGAGAGCCGCCAGTTCACGCTGAAATACATGGGCCAATTTCTGTCGGGCGGGAGTCTTGAAAAGTGCCGGGCAGCGGAAGCTGAGCTGGGCGCAGCCATGAAAAAGATTGACGCCGCCTGCCGCGCCCATGCCGATGACACAACGGGCAAGATCGGGAAAATGTCCCTGGCGGAACTGACGGCTGACAATCCGTTTTTCGACAAGACCAATGTAATGGCCCGGATCGATGCCATGCCGGGCAAGACCGAGGCTGAGAAGGCAAGCGCAAAGGCCGCCCTCAACGGGGAAGGCGCGCCCAGGGCGGCAGCCATGTTCCTGAACGGCGGCGCCATCCGCGAAAAGTTCATGCCTGAGCAAAAGCTGAAGGATTTGATAGGCCGCGCCGACAAAACGCTTGCGGAGCTGCGGCCCGCCGTAAAGGCCGCAAAGGCCGCGAAAGCCGGGACAGAGCGCAAGGCTGACATCGCGTCCCTGCCTGCCCTTGTTGAGAAATGCGCTTCAGCGGACGCGCGAATCCGGCAGGAAGCCGCGCTGGAACTGGGCCGGATCGGCGATCCCAAGGGCGCTCCGGCCCTGATAAAAATGCTCAAGGACGCCGACGAAAAAGTCAGGATCAACGCCATTCTTGGCCTGGGCTGGATGCAGTCGAAGGACGGCGTTCCCGAACTGATCAAGCTGGCGGACGGCAAGGATATCCCGATGCGCCGGCGCGCGGTCCAGGCCCTGGGCCAGGTCGGGGATGCCAGGGCCATTGACACCCTGCTGGCGAACATGAATCACAAGGACTATTTCGTTTCCGAAAACGCGATAATGGCGCTGGGCTGGCTCAAGGCGAAGGCGGCGGTTCCCGGGCTGCTGAAGAACGCGACCGCCCTTGACCCCAAGAACCCGGAGCAGCGCGGATTGATGCTCGCCTCGATACGCGCGCTGGGGCACATCGGGGATCCCTCTGCCCTGCCCGCGCTTGAAAAGCTGGCGCTGGAAGCGAATGATTTTCCAACCGATCGCAGGGACAGGAAGGTCGTAAACATCTATTCAACGGCGCAAACGCTCGGCTTGCAGGGCCATGCGGAGCTTGCGGCGGCCGAGATCAAGGCCGGCGGAAGAAAGGAAGTCGGGATCAAGCAGCCTGATTTCCTGGCGGGCGCGGACAAGTTTTACGGCCTGACCAGGAGGTTCAACGCGCTTGCAGGCCGCATCTTCCTGATTTTCAACCCGAATTTTTCCGGCAATCATGCGGACATCCTGCCTTACCTGTGGGAGGGCGGAATGACCGGCGTTCACCAGGCATGGGGCGGGCAGGGTGAAGACCCCGAGAAATATTGTGAGCTGGTCAAGGCGGCCGGCGAGTTCGACATGCTCTGGGTGGATGTCATGCCGCAGGACGGCAACTGGTTCGGCGCAAAGGTCACCTATGGGGCGGTGCGGCAGCACGGCATAGAGAAGCCGGGCGTGGAAGAGGTGCTGTTCAAGTACCGGGACGTTCCGGCCTTCCAGGGTTTCTGGAGCGAGGAATCCTATCCGGACGTCAAGCTGAGCGCTCCTGAGTTCGAGGCATGGCTGGTCAACAAGCACGGCGCCGGCTTCCGCAAGAAGCTTGGCGTGGCGGCCGGCGAAAACCTCCTGGGCATGACGGGAACGAATTTCGCCGGTTACTCCGGCCCGCTGAAGACAGAATACACCCTGTGCTGCGGCGAGAAACTGCTTGAGCACTGGCGCGAATCCCAGGAGTGGATGACCGGCGTGCGCAAGGGCTGCTCGTTCACGTACAGCGTGTCCACCGTGGTTGCCATGAAGTATCCCGGCGTGATCAGCAAGGCCGGGACAATAATAGACGTGAACGGGCCCGAGGAATACCAGGCGTTCGGCCGCTACAACGGGTTTTTCATGGAAATGCACAAGGATGGCGAAGCGCGGCCCGTGATGTGCGAGTTCTACAACTGGTACGGCCCGTCGCCGGCCCACGACGAGCGCGGCTTTGCCCAGCACCTGATGCACGGCGAGTGTTTCTACAACTTCTGCCTGAACCACGTGTTTGACCAGGCGTCCACCTACGACATGTGGAGCTGGGACGCAGCCCGCTGGGGCGTCATGAAAAAGCTTTTCCAGAAGGCCCGCGATACGGGTGAGTATCTCGCCGTTCCCGCCTCGGCGGCCAACGTGGCGCTGCTTTGCAGCGAGCTGTCGTTCACGTCCTTTTACCTCGCGGATTACGGTCCCAACAACTCGCTGCTCCAGCGGTGGTACCAGCACCAGGCGGCGTTGTGGACGGCATTGAACCAGTCGCAGATACCATCGGACATCATATGGACCGAAACCCTGACGCCGGCCAAGCTCGCGCGCTACAAGGCGCTGGTGCTGGCGGACGCCAAGATCGTGACGGAAGACCAGGCGAAGATGCTGCGGGAATGGGTCAATGCCGGGGGCACGCTGATCGCCGGCGGCACGACCTCGCTGTTTGACCAGTGGGCCAGGGAACAGAAGAATTACGGGCTTTCCGACCTGTTCGGCCTGGACTACCTCGGCCATGCCGCCCCGGCTGATCCGTCAAAGATCGACACTTACGGCTGGCGTCCGGGCGGGGAAACGATTTTCAAGATCGTGCCCGGCCTGGACCCGAAGAACTTCAGGACGCACGTGCATCGCGACATCAAGCCCGTCAAATCGCTGGGAACCTACAAGGTTTCCGACAAGGCGGGCGAATACCTGCCGGGCCTGGAGGCGGGCGCGGCCTGCGAATACGACATGCCGCTCGGCTATGACAAGGTCAAGCCCGGGACCGCCGAGGTACTCGCGAAGTTCGCCGGCGGCGATCCGGCCTTGACGGTGAACAAGGTCGGGAAGGGGCTGTGCTATTTCTGGACCCCGATCTATCCGGGAATGTGCCACGCGACCTCGGGCTGGGAAATGCAGCCCAATTACATGGACTTCTGGCCGAACGTTCGCGAACTGCTCTCCGCCATGGTCAGGGGCGGGCTGTCCTACGCGAAGGCGGATCTGCCGGTGGACGTGTCGAACGTGTCCAAGGAGGTTGAGGTCACGGTCCGGCAGCAGCCCGGGCACAACCGCTGGATAGTGCACCTGCTCGACTACGACCCAAAGTCAGCGTCCGTGAAGGGCGCGGCCATTACCCTGCATCCGCCGGCCGGCGGCGAAGTCCGGCGCATCTTTCACCCGGACACGGGCACGGACGTCAAATTCACTGTCACGGACGCCGGGGTGACGGCCAATCTGCGCGACTTCAAGGTGCATGACATGGTCGTGGTGGAATGGAAGTGAGGGGGCCGGAGGGGTGTGTGACAATATTTGAGGGAGGCGTTGCTGGAAACCTGCTGCGCGCGCAGCGCAGCTTTGGCGGGTTCAACCATGAGGAGACGGTGACATGAGAGAGCTGAAAAAACTTCCGGCTTGCGCCGCGGCGATTGCCGCCGCGCTGATTTTTGCAGCCAATGCCTCCGCTGCCGACAAGGCAACGATGCTGCGGCCAGACAAGGTCGCGACCGATTCGTGCGGCTACGAGGTGGAGAACAAGATGCTCTGCGACGGCGTGCGCGAGCCGATCCGCTGGCAGGAGGCGTGGATTTCTACCGAATGGACCGAATCTCCGCGCTGGGCGGAGCTGTCGTTCACGTCGGAAGTGCCCGTGCGGACCGTGGCGATATTCTGGGGCGTTGATGAAGGCGCGCCGGCCGCGTCGCGCGCGTACTCGATCCAGGCATGGCAGACTAACGCCGCTACGAACGCCTTTGTGAACATACTCGAGGTCAAGAACGGAAAGCCGGCGGCCCGGTCGGTTCACACGTTCAAGCCTGTGACCTCGAAGCGGTTCCGGGTCTGGCAGCCGGTCGGCGGCGGCATAGCCTCGCGGCCGAACGCGATGTGGATTGCTGAAATCGAGCTCTATGAAGGCGAAAAGCCGGACAGGGAATTCGGGACGCCGGCCGACCTGGCCGAGGCGGAGCGGCTGCGCCGGGAGGTGAGGGACAGGACGATCGGCGTTTTCCGGCGCGCCCGCGGCTACCGCGGGCCGGTCGGCGTGATCGCCAATTTCCTGGGGAAACAAGGCTGGCGCGTCATCCAGCTTGATTACCTTGACGAGCGCGAGCTGCGCCTGTGCCGGGCTGCCGTGATGTGCGGGCCCCGGGCGCTTCCCAACATGGACACCCTGGCCGAGTATGTCGGCAACGGCGGGGGGCTGATGTTCCTGAACAATTCCTGCGGCCGCGGGCCCGGTTCGGCTTTCCCGGACATCTGGGAATTCACGGGCATGGCCGACTCGTGCGCGCTGTCCCTGGAAGACGCGCGCCATCCGATTACCCGCGGCATAACCAATGCCATGGAAACGGCCTACGGCGAATACGCCACGATGAAGGCGGGCCGGAAGGGAACGGCTCTCGTGCGCGACGCGAAAGGCCGCGACGTGGCGGTGGCCGGGGCATACGGGAAGGGCAGGGCGGTCGCGATCGGGACGTTCCCGGGCATGTCGAGCGAGGCCGACTTGAGCAAGAAAAAGGGCGTGGCGCTGAATCCGGGCGAATGCGAGCTGCTTGCCAATTCCGTGAAATGGCTGACGCAGGACACGAAGCTGCGCGAGCCGTGGAAGCTGTCGGGCATTAAGCGGCCGAAGACGCTCTATGAAAACGTGACCGACGCGTGCGGCATGACATACGGCGGGTACTCGAAAAACGTGGCCATGGGCGACGTGAACGGGGACGGGCGCCTTGAAATATTCGCCACCCAGTGCAAGATTTCGACCGCGGACCCCTGCTTCAACCTGCTGTACAGGAACGACGGGGACTGGAAGTTCGCCGAGATCGGGCAGAAGGCGGGCGTGAACCTGCCGTACGGCATAGGGAGCGTGTTCGGCGATGTGGACAACGACGGCAACATGGATTTGTTCGTGTCCTGGATGCCGGAGATGGCGAACAAGAGCAACGTGCCGGCCCTTTTCATGGGCGACGGCAAGTGCGGGTTCCGGAATGCCACCAGGGAGGCAGGGCTTGGGGACATGGGACAGGTTTCCGTATGCCAGCTTGCCGACGTTGACAATGACGGTGACCTTGACTTGTACGTTGCCGGCTGCGGCCAGGAGAACAGGATGTACCGGAATAACGGGAAGGGCGCTTTTCAGGATGTCACAACGGCCATGGGCCTGGGCGATTTGGGGGCCAAGGGCGAAACGGGGTACGGCGGGAACATGGCATGCGGTATGGCGGATTTGGACGGTGACGGGTACGTAGACCTTGCGGCATTCAGCAAGGGCGTCCTGTACGTGCGGCGGAACGACGGCGGCGTGAAATTCGTTGATTTGCCGGAGTACATGGGCGCGGGCAGGGAGCGGGTTTCCGGCGGATCGCTCGGCCTGGCGCTGGGCGATTACGACAATGACGGCGACCTTGACATCTACGTTGCCGGGTGCAACGCCTTGCTGCGCAACGACGGGAAGTTCCGGTTTGCCGACGTGACCAAGGGTTCCGGGCTGGACATCATTGAACGGCACAAGGGCGCTTATGGAACGGAACTCGTGGACTGGAACAACGACGGGCTGCTGGACATCTTCATAGCATGCAGCTTCTACGAGGCCTTCCAGAACGACGGGAACGGCAAGTTTTCCGACAAGACGGCGGCGATCGGGCTGGACGTCTGCGGGGTGCACGGCTTCAACTTCGGGGACCTTGACAACGACGGAGATTTGGATTTCTACGCCACCTCGTGGGCCAAGCAGCCGTCCGCCCTGCTGAAGAACACCCTGGACGACGGCAATGCGCTGACGATCCGCGTCAAGGGAACCAGGACGAACCGGTCGGGCGTGGGCGCGAAGGTGTGGGTCTACGATGACGGCGAAGGCAAGGCTCGCAAGCTTCGGGGCTACCGCGAGGTGCGGGCCGGCGGCGGGTCAATGTATTCCGGCGCCATACTCGACCAGCACGTAGGCGTTCCGCGGACCGGCAAATACACGGTCGAGGTACTGTTCCCCGTGTCCGGCCAGAAGGTTACGCTTCCGGGCCTGACCCCGCCGCAAATCGTCACGATAGCGGAGCCTTAAGACATGAGAGCGGCGCGCGCATCAGCGAGACGGGGCTTGGCTTGTTGCCTGTGCGCGGCGGCGCTCGCGGCGGCCGCCGCCGAACCGGCGGCCGTGCAACAGCGCCTGCCCGCCGTGAAGAAGTTTTACCTGGACACGGTTCTGGTATCGGACGGCGCGGCCGCTGCGGCCATTGTGGCGCCGGACGCCCCGGGCTACGCGGACCTGGCCGGCGATGTCCGCCGTGCGATCAAGGATCTCACCGGCGCGGAATTGCCGATCATTACCGACACCGCGGCCGCGGCTGAGCTGGACCAGGCCGGCGGGAACAAGCGGGCGATGATCGTGCTGGGCAACCTGATGACAAGCAAGGTCAGCGAGCGCCTCTACGTGATGGAGCAGCTGGACGTGGACGCGAGCTGGCCGGGCGAAGGCGGGCACCTGGTCCAGACCGTGCACGACCCCATGGGCGACGGCCGCAACTTCATCTCGCTTGGCGGCAGCGACCTCAAGGGCGTGCAAGCCGCAACGCAGGTGTTCATCGGCCTGTTGAAGCCGGATGGAAAATCGCTCAAGGTTGGCCGCCTGTTCAACCTCAGGAGCAGTGACAAGGGGCCGGCGCCGATCGGCAAGGTCCACGTCAACCGCAAGGGCTACGGCACGCCCGAGGCCGCCGTGAGCCACGCGGTCGAGTGCGGCTTCATCCTGCGCAGGTACCGCACGCCCGGCTACGGCAGGATGTTCCGGCACGCCGTCGAAAGGCTCGCGGTCGCGCTCAAGAATGACGAAAAGTGGGAGTTTCTCTTTCCGTCCTGCGGATACCTGCCTTTGTTGTGGGACATCATCGAGGAGTGCGAGCAGTTCGACGAGGAGGATGCGGCGGACGCCATTCTCCAGGGCGAGGCGCCGGACGACGACGCGGTCGCGCCGGACGGCGTGCCCGGCCGCGGCGGGGTGGACACCCGCACGTTCATCTCGGACACTTTGTATGTCTATGCGCAGATGCTGAAGTATGCGGTGCAGGACACGGGCGACCAGGGCGCGGGCGGCAATAACCTTCATGCGGACAGCGCCCTGTATGCGGGGCTCTATTTCAACAAGTATTATCCCGATCTCGAAATCGGCGGGAAACTGATCGAACGCATGGACCGCTATTTCGCGTCGCCCATCAAGTGCTGGCGGCCGACCGACAACGCAATGGGCTATGCGGACGCGACCTGGTACGCCAACCTTCAATACTCGCTGCTGCGGCCGAACATGAAATATTTCACGTCCGGCATGGTGCGCAAGGCCGCGGACTACCACATAGTGATAACCAGCAACTGCGGGCGCAGCGGCGGCTTCGGGGACTCCCTCACGTGGTCGAAGACGCAGTACGACTACCACCCGGTCCTGCTGAACATGGCAGCCTGGCACTACCGCGACGGGAGCTACCTGTGGTGGTTCAGGAAGTGCGGAGGCAAGACCGGGCTTACGCCCGACCTCTACAATGTGCCCGCGACGGCCGGCCGCTACATCGTGGACGGGCTCGAGGAAAAGCCGCCCGTGCGCTGGCTCGGGGTCAAGCCGTACCAGCTTGACCACTGGATGTACAGGGACTGGGAGGCGCCGCAGCCCGAGGAGGAGCACGCCCACAGGTACTTCGACAAGATGTCGTACCGCGCCGGCTTCGACGCGACCAACCAGTACCTGCTGATCTCGGGCTTCTGCAACGGCTACCACGGCCATCCGGACGCCAACGCCATCGTGCTTTTCAGCGACGACGGCTGCGATTTCCTGGACGACAGCGGCTACATGCAGCCCGACATCACCGAGCACAACACGCTCATCATCGATCGCAAGGGCATCGGCGCCCCCGTTCCCCGCCTGGCCCGGATAGACAACATCGCGGACCTTGGCGGCGTGGCTTTCACGGAGACTTCCGTTTCCGGATACAATGGCGCGAAGTGGTCGCGCAACATCGTCTGGGAAAAGGAGTCTTATTTCGCAATCCTCGACGAAGTCGAAGCGGAGGAGGACGGGGATTTCGGATTCAACTGCGTCTGGCGGCCCCAGGGCGACGTCGCCCTCAACGGGCGGGAACTGGTTGCGCGGCGGGGGGCGCAGGCGATGCGCCTTGTCAGCATGGGCGGGCCCCGGCAGGAGGTTGAGCGGAACGCATCCGGCTTCAGGCTGTTCCAGTCATGGAAGGCGGACATGAAGAAGGGCCAGAAAACAATCAACGCCAACCTCATCATGGTTGCCGGCCAATCGGATGCCATTTCCGTTGACGCCGAGGGTGTCGCGCCCGGCGTGATGCTGGTGAAGAGCGGCGGGGAGTTCACGCTGCTGGGCATAGGCCAGGGCGGCGCGGTTCCCGGGCTGGACACGGATGCGGCGCTGTTTCACGCCGGCCCTGGCGCCATTCACGCCTGCGGCTGCACGCGGCTGTCGGCGC
>JAAZAB010000411.1 GCA_012514555.1 Lentisphaerota bacterium | reverse complement strand
TCGTTGTGCTGCAACATGCTAGAGAACGACATTCCCCCACCGCGGTGTTCAGGGCCCAGGAAGGACCCGTGAACCCCCTTTTACTATCACTGTAGTACACACTCCAGTTTCAGGGCCCCCAGGGCGGGGCATCGCAGGCCGGTCGCCCTGGGGGTTACGCAGAGGAGGCGTGAGAGGCATTAGTCGACGTCCTTCGGAAGAAACGGATTGACCTTGTCATCGCCATCGTCTTTGGGCATGAAGCGCGCGACGCCAGGCGGGATCGCTGTGTCATCTTCACGGGGAACGAAAGGGTTACTTGACATATCCGGTGCTGAGCCCTGTTTCGGCAGGAACGGATTCACGCCGGCCGCCTGGCGGGCCTCAACGCGCTCCTTGATTCGGGCCTCGGCCACAAGCCGGTCGTGCCATGCCTGCAACCGGGCCATCTCAGCCGGATCGGCCCCGGCCGGGACCGCTGCCGCCGGGCGCTTCTTGTGGGCCTCCAGGGCCTTCGCAAGGATCTGGGGCACGCGGGCACTGTTGAACACTGCATGCTGAGCGCCTGCGAGGGCGCGCACAGCGTTCTCGAGGGCTTTCGGGGTCTGCACGATCCGGTCGGCCAGCCCGGCCTCAACGGCCTCCTGGCCCGTGAACCATGTCTCCGCATCGACCCATCCACGGACCGTCGCAAGAGGCTTCTTTGTCCGGCCCGCGTACAGGCTCACGATCTCGCCGTCGGCCTTCTCGAGGACGTCCGCAAGCTCTCGAAGGTCGCCCCGGTGCCCATAGGCCAGGCCATGTGCCCGGTGGACCATCAGGAACGAGCCTTCGCCCATTTCGATGGTGTCCCCAGCCATAGCGATAATGGACGCCGCACTGGCCGCCAGGCCGTCAACCTTCACGGTGACTTCCGCCGGGTGATCCTTCAGCGCGTTGAAAATGGCAATGCCATCAAAGGCACTCCCGCCGGGCGAGTTCAGCCGAATGTTGATCCGCTTGGCGTCAGGCGCGTTGCGCAGAAGCGCGACCACCTTGGCCGCGTCGATTCCGGCGGGGTCGCCAACGTCGCCGTACAAGTCGAGTTCCAGAGTTTTCATTGTTACCTCCATTCGCGCGGCCGGACTAGATACCGCCGCTTGCCATACCTTCGTTCAAGTCTGTCGATTTCATCTGCGGTTAACTGCCTCGTCCATGTGCCTTTGAAAACGCCCGGCCAGTAGTCCCGGCGATCTTCGGGCAGCTCCAGGTGCAACCACTGCGCGACCAGCCGCCGGAAGGCCTCACGGAATCTCCGCATAACGGTAGTTCTCCATTGCGCTGATGAGCTCCACAAATCCCTGACAACTCATGCACCGCCAAAAGCCGTCCTGAGCCTCGCGCTCTGAGATTTCGTGGGTAGCGATGTACTCATCCAAAATCCGCATAAGCCCCACGAAACGCCGGCCGAATTCAACCGCACGACGATTGTCTTGTCATCGGGTGCACCCCGCAGGAGCGCGACGACCTTGGCCGGGTCGATTCCGGCGGGGTCGCCCACGGAGCCGTACAAGTCGAGTTCCAAAGTTTTCATTGTTACCTCCATTCGTGCGGCCTGATCAGGTACGGCCGCACGTTACGTTTTTCGAGTGCATCAATTTCTCGCGGGGTCAACGGCCGCGACCATGTGCCTTTGAAAGTGCCCGGCCAGTAGTCCCGGCGATCTTCGGGCAGCTCCAGGTCCAGCCACCGCGCGACCAGGCGCCGGAGGGCCTCACGGAATCGGCGCGACACGGTAGTTCTCCATGCTGCTGATGAGCTCCACAAACCCCCTACAATCCATGCACCGCCAAAAGCCGTCCTGAGCCTCACGCTCTGTGATTTCGTTGGAAGCGATGTACGCATCCAAAATCCGCATAAGCGCCACGAAACGTTTCCCGAAGACCTCACAATTTTTTTCAAACCGTTCCTGCTGAATTGCAGCCTGGGCTGCCGCTTCGGGGTCGAGCGCGCCGACCCTTTGGAGTAGTTCCGATTTTTCGGCCGCCTGTTTCTCGCGAAGCTTCCGCATGTCTGACTCGAACCGCTCCTGCAGGCGCTGGCGCTCCACCAGATGCTGTCCTTCCGGCCCGCAGAGCTCCGCGAGGCGCTGTTTTACCCGAGCCCATTCGGGGGACTGCGCCGCCTTCTCGGCCTCAACGCGCTCCCGGTGGTTCAAAGCCTGGTTGATTGTGCCCGGTTTCTTTTTGCTCTCTCTAAAAAATCCCATCACTACCTCCTTCGTTTCCGCCTGGCCCCACTGGCCGGCGGTGTCACACGTTCATTCCGTACCGTTCGCGTAGAATCTTGCGCGCCGGAATTGCCGTCGCTGTCGTTGCGTTACGATTCCCACTACTCTTGATCCTCATCGTTATCGTCGTCGTCGCGACCGACGTCCCACGACAGGTTCAGGATCGTTTCCCGTTCCATCTTCTCC
>JAAZAB010000410.1 GCA_012514555.1 Lentisphaerota bacterium | reverse complement strand
GTCGCAGGCCAGGGCGTACACGTACCAGTCGATGCCCGCGCTCAGGTTGGTCCAGGCCGAGCCGTTCCAGGCTTCGATATCCGTGCCTCCGGCCGTGTAGAGCGCGCCGCCAGGGGCCGCGGCCAGCTCGTAGACGTTGCCGCCCGCGCGCTCTCCCGCGAGCGGCGTCCAGGCCGATCCGTTCCAGCGGGCGATGCGGTTGGCCGGCGCCCCTCCGGCCTCGGTGAATTCGCCGGCGGCGTAGAGGCCGCCCTGCGGGTCAAACGCCAGCGCAAAGGCGGCGTGGTTAAAACCGCCGGCCAGGTTGGTCCAGGCGCCGGCCCGGCTCCACGGAACGCAGAGGCAGACGGCGGCCGCCGCGGCGGCGGCAGGCAGAAAAGCGCGGTTCATGGAGGGTCTTCCTTTGTGTGTGCGCCGTTTATCCGCTGGGTTTGGCGGGCGCGGCGCCGGAATCGGGTTCGACATTCAAGGCGGTTTCGATCCATGCGGCCAGCTCCGCGCGGGTCCGGTAACCGACCCCTTGTGCCAGAACTTTGCCAGACCGAATCAGGAAAAACGCAGGCACCCCGCGCACCCCATAGCGGGCGGCCGCTTGCGGTAAGCGTTCGGCATCCACTTTGCACAGAAGCACCGGCAGTTTGCCCTCTGCTTCGAGGGCGTCCAGTTCGACCGCCAGCCGCCTGCAGGGCGGGCATGTGGTCATGTAAAAATCCAGCAGCAGCGTCTGCTCGCCCGCCGAGAGCGCTTCCAGTTCATCCAAGCGGGTCACTTCCTTCATTCGGGTGCTCCATGAAAAAAAGCGGCGCGAGCCGCCGCATGATTCCTGTTCACGGTCCGTCCCGGCCGCCGCCGTTCGGCTTCGACCCGTCCAGGCGGCAAGACGTGCGGACGCGCAGGCAAAATAGCCGAATGCCCCGCGTGAAGCAAGCGGATGGATGCGGTTGGCGCCGCGGCCATCGGCGCGAGAGGAGGAACGATCTCCGGTTCGGGCATTGACAACGCAGACGAGGAACAATAGGATAGCCGCGCTTTCGGGCGATTAGCTCAGTTGGCTAGAGCACTACCTTGACATGGTAGGGGTCGGAGGTTCGAGCCCTCTATCGCCCACCAAGCCTACGCGCATGCTGCGCATTCCCCGCCGGCTGCCGATCGAACCGACAAATACCCTTGCTTTCCCGCGTTCGAATCGGGAACAGGACCGGGGCCATCGTCCGCCGGTTTTATCGGTCGGTCAGGACTGCAGCGCCTTGGACAGCAGGGCGGCGATGTCCGGGCCGGCCTTGCTTTTGACAAACGCGGCGACGATTGGCACGAATTTCGACACCATGCCGCTGTCGAGGTTGAGCTTGGAAAAGCCGCCGGCCAATGAGGCCAGGCCGGCAAGCCCCCGGGCTTTCTGGCCGCCCAGTGCCCCGGCCAATCCGCCCAGCAGCTTGGCCGCGCCGCCCGATTGAGGGGCCGCCGCCATAAGCTCCGACGCGCCCGGGAGGGCGGCGGAGAGTTTAGAAAAGTCCCCGCCCAGCGAATCCTTCGCGAGCTTCAGGATCAAGCCAACCCCGCCTTTCGCCTGATTGTCTTGGACGCCCAGCTTCGACACCAGTTCGGTGATCAGTTCGTTCATGGCAGTCCCCTTCCGGTTGCGAAACAGGCCGTTGCGTTCACTTAAGCCTAATCCTACGGCGGCTTCTGTCGTCATGCAAGCCGCATTTTGACCAAGTCACAAAGCGAGAGGCGGGGGGGGCAATCCAGTTGACTAAAAAAGTCTAAAAAAGATATTGACATCCGGCCTTAATGTGGTAAATTGGTATCAGATTAACAGAAAACAAAAGGCCGATATGGGTTCCTTACTGAAAATTTCCGAAGCGGGTGCCATGGCGCTGCACGCGGGTGTTTACATGGCCGCACGGCGGGGGGATAGCTGCACAGCCGGCGCCATGGCTCGCGATCTGCAGGTTTCCGAGGCCCATCTGGTCAAGGTGCTGCAGAGGTTGACCCATGCCGGATTCGTGCGGACCAGCCGCGGACCCCGGGGCGGCTACGCCCTGGGGCGTCTGCCGGCGGCCATCAAGCTCAGCGAGTTGTATGAGGCCATCGAGGGGCCTCTGGATCCGGTCGGGTGCCTGCTGAAGCACAAGGCCTGCCAGGGAACCCCCTGCATACTGGGAGACCACCTGCGCCGGATCAATCGCGAGGTTATGGATTATTTGACCGCTATCTCCCTGGACGATGTCGCCCGTGCCGTGAACTGGATGCCGGAGCCGAGTCCGGTGTCTGTTTAACCCAAAGGCCGGCCTGAGCCGGCCGCGTCAGAGGAGGATCCGCCATGTTCTGTTATCAATGCGAGCAAACCGCCAAGGGTACTGGTTGCACCGTAGCCGGGGTGTGCGGCAAGGACGCCCCGACCGCAGCGCTTCAGGATCTGACCGTGCACATGGCCGAAGGTGTGGCGTACGCAGCCCATCGCGCCAGGAAGCTCGGAGGCCGGACGCCGGATGCCGATCGCTATGTTGTCGAGGCGCTGTTCTCCACGGTGACCAACGTCGATTTCGATCCCGAGCGCCTGGCGGGATTGATCCGCGAGGGCGCCGCGGTACGGGAACAGGCCCGGAACGCCTATGAGGCGCTGTGCCGCAAGGCGGGCCGCAAGCCTGAGGCCCCGGCGACCGAGGCCGCCATCGAGCCGGCCGCGGATATGGCCGGGCTGATCCGGCAGGGAGAGTCGGTCACCGTCCGCAAGCGGCTTGATGCCATCGGCCCCGACGCGGCCGGGCTCCAGGAACTGGTCACCTACGGGCTCAAGGGGATGGCCGCCTACGTGGATCACGCCCGTGTCCTGGGCGTCGAGGACGACAGCGTCTATGCCTTTTTGCACGAAGCCCTCGATTTTCTGGCGGGCAACCCGTCGGACGCGAATGCCCTCGTTGGCATGGCCCTGCGCGTGGGCGAGGTCAACCTCAAGGCCATGCAGATGCTGGACGCGGCCAACACCGGCGCCTATGGCCATCCCGAGCCGACTCGGGTGCGCGTGACGCCCGTGGCGGGCAAGTGCATCCTGGTGTCGGGGCACGACCTCAAGGACCTCGACATGCTCCTGGAGCAGACCGCCGGCAAGGGCATCAACGTGTACACGCATGGCGAAATGCTGCCGTGCCTGGCGTATCCGGGCCTTAAAAAACACAAGCACCTTGCCGGCAATTACGGCGGGGCGTGGCAGGATCAGCGCAAGGAGTTTGACGTGTTCCCGGGCGCCATCCTGATGACCACCAATTGCATCCAGAAGCCCATGGACGGCTACCGGAACCGCATCTTCACCACCGGGCTCGTGGCCTGGCCGGGCCTGGCGCACGTGGCGGCCGATGAGCAGGGCGGGAAAGATTTCGGGCCTGTCATCCGGGCGGCGCTGGATGCCCCCGGGTTTGCCGCCGACGCGCCCGAGCAGACCATTATGATCGGGTTTGCCCGGCAGGCCGTGATGAACGTGGCGGGCCAGGTGATCGAAGCCGTCAAGGCGGGCAAAATCCGCCACTTCTTTCTGGTGGGCGGATGCGACGGCGCCAAGAGCGGCCGGAGTTACTATACCGATTTCGCCCGCCTGGTGCCCAAAGACTGCGTGATCCTGACTCTGGCCTGCGGCAAGTACCGCTTCAACAAGCTGGACTTCGGCGATATCGGAGGCATCCCGCGCCTGCTCGACTGCGGTCAGTGCAACGACGCCTATTCGGCCATCCAGATCGCCGTGGCCCTGGCCCAGGCGTTCAAGACGGACGTCAACAGCCTGCCGCTCTCGCTGATCCTGAGCTGGTACGAGCAGAAGGCCGTGTGCATCCTGCTGACGCTCCTGCACCTGGGCATCCGCAATATCCGGCTGGGGCCGAGCCTCCCGGCGTTTGTCACCCCGGCGGTGCTGAACGTCCTAGTCGACAAGTTCGCCCTTGCCCCGATCACCACACCGGAACAGGACCTGAAGGCGATTCTCGAAAGTTAGAATTCAGAAAGCGCAAGGGGACGGCATGAAACGGACCCTGATCCATATCGATGAATCCAAGTGCAACGGATGCGGCCGCTGCATCACGGCCTGTTCCGAGGGCGCCCTGAAGCTCGTAAACGGCAAGGCCCGGCTTGTCCGCGAGGACTATTGCGATGGGCTGGGCGCCTGCCTGGGCGATTGTCCCACCGGAGCGCTAACGCTCGAAATACGGGAGGCTCCGCCTTTAGATCTTGCGCCGGGTCACGCGGTCCCGGCCGGGACCCAGGCCCACGAGCCGCCGAAGGCCGCAGCGGCCAGCGAGGCCCCGGCCTGTCCCGGGCTGAAGCAACGGACCTTGCGCCGCACGACCGCGCCCGGTCCGGCAGACGGGCCGGGCGCTCCATCGGCGCTTGAGCAGTGGCCGGTTCAGCTGCACCTGGTGCAGCCGGGCGCCCCGTTTTTCCGGAGCCGGGAACTCCTCGTCCTGAGCACGTGCGCGCCGGTGGCGTCAGCCAATGTCCACCGCGCGTTCATCCGCGGCCGCGGGGTGGTCGTGGCCTGTCCTAAGCTGGACCGCACGGAGGGCTATGCCGAAAAACTGGGAGAGATTCTCAAGGATTCCAGCATTCCCGCCGTGCGGGTGGTGCGCATGGAGGTGCCCTGCTGCGGAGGGCTGACCCGCCTCGTCCGCGAGGCGGCGCAGCTCAGCGGGCGCGGCGATCTGCGGATGGAAGAAGCGACCCTCGGCCTGGACGGCTCCTTGCAGAGCCGGACTGCCATCGAGTAGGAGAGGCCATGGAAACGGATGCGAACCTGAAAGGAAAGGCCATCAGCCTCAAGGACTGCGTGGACTATGCCCGCGCGGCGGTGGTCAGCAAGACGCTGATCGACAAGCCAGCCGGGACACTGACCCTGTTCGCCTTCGATGCCGGCCAGGGGCTCAGCGAGCATACCGCGCCCTACGATGCCGTGGTGCAGATCCTGGACGGCGAGGCCGAGCTGACGATCGGGGGACGATCGATCCGGGCGCGCGAGGGCGACCTGGTCATCATGCCGGCCGGCGTGCCCCACGCCCTGTGCGCCGGGCAGCGCTTTAAAATGCTGCTGACCATGATCCGAAGCAGCGGCTAGCAGCCGGTAGGAAAACGAGCCGGCCCGCAGCGGTCCCGGAGGCGCTGGACGGGGTGGGCGAGGGATCAACGCGCGGCCGCCGAGCGCATGTCGGCCAGGATGGCCTCGGCCGCCGCGCGCGGGTCGGAGGCCTCCAGAATTGGCCGCCCCACCACCAGGAAATCGGCGCCCGCCCGTACGGCGCGCGCCGGGGTGTCCACCCGCTTCTGGTCGTCCGCCGCGCCGTCCGCCGGGCGGATACCCGGCGTGACCAGCAGGGGTTTTGGACCGAACCGGCGCCGCAGGGCGGCGGCCTCGTGCACCGAGGTCACCAGCCCGTCAATCCCGGCTTCCAGGGCCAGGTGAGCCAGGGCTTCCGCCTGGTCGGACAGCGCGCGGACGATCCCGAGATCGGCCAGATCGCCGGCGTCCAGGCTGGTCAGCGTTGTGACCGCGATCAGCTTCGGCGCCCGCGGGCCGGCTTCGCGCGCCGCGCGGGCCGCCGCCTCCAGCATGGCGCGCCCGCCGGCGGCATGGAGCGTCAGCAGGCCGACCCCGTGCCGCGCGCAGGCGTCGACCGCGCGGGCGACCGTGCGCGGGATGTCGTGGAGCTTTAGGTCCAGGAACACGCGCTTACCCGCCTCTCGGAGCGGGGCCAGCGCGCGCGGGCCCTCGGCCGCGAACAGCTCCAGGCCGACCTTGAACCACTCGAGGGCGGGGGGCAGGCCCTGGAGAAGGGCGGGCAGCGAGCGGCTGGATGGAATGTCGAGGGCGACCACCAGGCGGGGGCTCATGCGGGTTCCTTTCGCCGCGGCCGGCTCGCGCGGGGCGGGTCCGGACGCCGGTCAAAAAAACATTAAAATACAGCTTGACAGGCGGCAGACGGTTCGGCTAAAAACCGCCCCTCAGTATGCAGGAAGCAAGGCCCGAAAAAAGAAAAACTTTTTTAAAAAAAAGTGTTGACTGGTTTTCGGGGTTTGATAGTCTTGCAGTCGGCCCGTGAGGAAAGCCAAGCGGGCGGGAGTCGCCGGCGAAGCGCGGCATCGTGAGCTACGGTTCAGGGTGCGCGCTTTTTTGGCGGTTCGTTGTTCTTTGAAAACAGAATCTGCACATCCATACACTTCGAGTCGGAAGTGGTGTGATTTGTGAATAAGCTCATGTTCTAAGCTAAGATAGAAAGCGGTGCCGGGTTTCCCGGAAACGGGGGGCTGGCTGCCGCGACCGTTTATATTTACGGAGAGTTTGATTCTGGCTCAGAACGAACGCTGGTAGCGTGGATTAGGCATGCAAGTCGAACGAGAATTCGCTGCTTCAAGTCGCAAGGCAAGAAGCGGCGGAGGAGAGTGGCGAAAGGGTGAGGAACGCGTGGGCAATCTGCCTCCAAGTTGAGTATAACCCTTCGAAAGGAGGGCTAATACTGAATGTGATCGCCGGCCGCATGGCCGGTTGTTTAAAGACGGGGACCCGCAAGGGCCTGTTGCTTGGAGAGGAGCCCGCGTCCTATCAGCTAGTTGGTGAGGTGACGGCTCACCAAGGCGATGACGGGTAGCTGGTCTGAGAGGATGGTCAGCCACACTGGGACTGAGACACTGCCCAGACTCCTACGGGAGGCTGCAGTCGAGGATCATTTGCAATGGGCGCAAGCCTGACAATGCGACGCTGCGTGGAGGATGAAGGCCTTCGGGTTGTAAACTCCTGTCATTTGGGAACAAACTCGGGAGGGGGAATATCCTTTCCGGGGTGATAGTACCAGAAGAGGAAGTCACGGCTAACTCTGTGCCAGCAGCCGCGGTGATACAGAGGTGGCAAGCGTTGTTCGGATTTACTGGGCGTAAAGGGTGCGTAGGCGGTTTTGCGTGTCAGATGTGAAAGTTCATCGCTCAACGGTGAAAGTGCATTTGAAACTGCAGGAC
>JAAZAB010000409.1 GCA_012514555.1 Lentisphaerota bacterium | reverse complement strand
TTGGATATTGGATATTCGATTGCTCTGAACTGCTCCATATAGGGTCAAGTGCGTTTATTGGAGTTCCGCCGCCGGGCAAAGCCGTGAGAGCGGGCAGGGCCGGCAGCGCGGACGGCCGGGCCGGCACATCGCCCTGCCGAGATCGATAAGGTAAAGGTGAAAATCCAGGATGCGCCCGGCCGGGATTATGCGCTCGAGATCCTCTCGCGCGGCCTCGATGCGCGTGCGAGGCCTTATCCAGCCCAGGCGCCCGGCCACCCGGAAGACGTGGGTGTCCACCGGCATTACCGGCATGCCCAGCGCGAAGAGCAGCACGCATGCGGCGGTTTTGGCGCCGATGCCCTTGATTTCCGTGAGGCTTGCTATGGCTGCCCCGGCGTCCATACCGCGCAGCGCGCGCAGGCTGTAGTTGCCGTCCCTTTGTTTGATTGTTTCAAGCGCGCCGCGGATGCGCGGCGCCTTGATGTTGGCCAGGCCTCCGGACCGGATGGCGTTGGCAATCTCCGCCAGGGGCGCGCGCCGCACCGCATCCCATGATCGGAAGCGCCTGCGCAGCCCGCGATATGCGCGGTCCGAATTAACGTCGCTCGTGTTCTGGGAGAGGATCGTCCGAACCAGGCAATCTATCGGGCGCTCGGGCCGCAGCGCTGGAATGGGCCCGAAATGCGCCCGGAGACGCCGGAGCGCGGGCATGACTGGCGCCGGGGCGCTCATGCGCGGACCAGTACGCGCCGGCCTTGCACTTGCAGCCTGCCCTCGGCCAGCCACTGGAGCGCCTGCGGATATGCCGCGTGCTCCTGCTCTTGAATGCGGGCGTGCAGGCTCTCAGTGGTGTCATCGTCCAGTATGGGCACGGCACGCTGGAGGATGATCGGGCCCGTATCCATGCCGCCGTCCACAAAATGCACGGTGCAGCCTGTCCACTTTGCGCCGTATTCCAGCGCCTGCTTCCAGGATTCCAGGCCGGGAAAGGCCGGAAGCAGCGATGGGTGAATGTTGACGATCCGGTTCGGATACGCGGCCAGGAGCCCGCCCTTGACGATCCGCATGAAGCCCGCAAGCGCGACGGTGTCGGCCCCGTGCCGTTGCATGTACGACACGGCTTCACGCTCGGCCGCGCCGTCCAGCTTTGTCTTGAATGGCGCGCAGTCTATGTGGCGCGCCGGGATGTTCCGACGCCGGGCGCGCTCAAGAATGAACGCATCCGGCACGTCCGAAATCACGCAGGCAATGCGCGCGCTGAGCATGCCGGATTCGACAGCATTCGCGATGGATTCGAAATTGCTGCCGTTGCCTGAACCCAGAACCGCTATGGAAATCAGATTGGCCATGTATTCAGCCCCCCGGCGCCTCAAACCTGGCGCGGCGCAGCTCGCGTCAGGCTCCTGGACACAAACATGCTTTTTCCATTTCCGCCGCGTCGCAATGAACACTACCAGATGCCCGGCCGGATAACAAGGGCATTGGGGACAGACAAGCAATTGTCCCCCGCAAAATCAGGACAAGCAGAAATGATGGAACCTGTTCATCTTGCCTTCGCTGCAGTGCGCTCCGCCTCCAGCCAGGCATCGGCCATGCGCCGGCCCAGTTCCAGCTTGGCAGACTTGTTGAAGTGCAATTGATCATAAAGTTGGGAGCGCAGGTGGAGCGTGTTGACATAGTGGAACGTCGAATCGGTAGCGGGCAACCTGGATTGCCGGTCACGGACGATGTCACGGTTCGGTCCGGCGGCGGCGATGCCGCCCACGAGCACCTTCGTATTCACGGCATTCGGCAGATCCTTCCGCAAGTTCTCGGCGAGCAGGCGGAGCCGCTCGCCCGATACTTTGGCTTCGGCCTCGGAGTCGCTCTCCCCCTGGACGTACAGGAAAGCGGCAATATCGAAGTCCGTGCCTCGTGGCAGGGCGGATACTGCTTGGCGCACGGTTTCCACGACATGTTGATACATTTCACCATTCTTCAGCCAATGGCTGTTTCCTCCGCCGCCGCGGCTGGCCTTGACAATCATGATGTTGGTCACGCCAGCCGCCGCCAGCCGCCGTCCAAACGCGATTTCCGGGCCCCAGAACAGCTGGTTCGCCCCCTCGCCCTGCTGTGTCCTGAGACTGACAATAGTCCCGCCGGAATCTCCGTACAACACCGACGGACCTTCACCGGTACGCGTGGAACGGTTGCGCCAGAAGAATGGAATCCTGGCATCCAGCAAGTCCTCGCCGGGTGATATGTCCTTCTCGGCAGGGTCCGCCGTCGTGCCGAGGCTGTTTGACTGGCCAGTCAGCACGAAAACCATGACACGCCTGGCGATAGCGAGCGCGGGCCAGTTTTCTCCCGCGGGCTGGGATCCGGATCCCACAACGACGCCAGGCAATGTGCAGGCAACCGTGGCCGCAAGAATGCCTGTGGGAGTACTCATATTGATTCCTTACACCGAATGTTACGGCCCAAGCTGAGGCGCGGTTTCCGTTCCGACAGCCTGCGACGCTTGGCCCGCAATGTCCTTCGGTTTCACTCCTTCTTTAACGACGCCCTTGAAATCCTCAGCCAAGGCCGCGGCTTTGAGAGCCTCGTAATCGTGATAGCCTTGAAACACGGTTTGAATTATGCCGTTTCTATCCACAAAGAAGGTTGTGGGGATTGATCTGATATCCTTGTAGGGCGATGGCAGGTCCTCGTCCTTTGCGGAGGCGATCGAATAGTTGATCCCCTTTTCTTTGACAAACGCGGCAAGACGATCCTTTTCCTCGCT
>JAAZAB010000408.1 GCA_012514555.1 Lentisphaerota bacterium | reverse complement strand
CGGCCTGCCGCGAAAGCGATCCGGAAGAACGGGGTCAAGCCGCGGATAATCGTAAGTTCTGTGTTTTTGCCGTGCTCTTTCAATAAGGACGCGCCACATGCCGGAACCTCACAAATCATGTCCGCAGTACGAGAGATTGAAACTCTTGTTGCACAATGGGAAATCGGATATCTGCTGGTTTCTGAGCGACAGCGCCAGTCCGAACCAGTTGTGGAACGAGGGGTCCACGATCTTGTAATGTTCGAGCCTGCCCTCGGAATCAGTCAGGGCCGCGTGGCAAATCTCGCCGCGCCAGCCTTCGACCATCGAAACAGCGAGGGCATCCGGCTCAAGGCGGCTCGCGGGGCCGGAGGCAACATCCCCTTCGGGCAGCATGTCAAGCTGCCCGCGGATGAAGGCAATGGAATGCCGGCATTCCGTCCACCGCACGAATGCGCGCGCGAAGACGTCACCGCTCTGCCAGGTTGACAGGGGAATGTGCGAATACCGGAAGATGCCGGACGGAAAATCATGGCGGACGTCCCGCTCGATGCCGCAGGCGCGGGCCGCGGGCCCGACCAGCCCGATGGATTCCGCGTCCTCCCGGCTGACATGCCCGGTTTCCTCGAGTCGCGCCATGACCGAGCTTGTGGACCAAAGCAGGCTGACGGCCCCGGCCAGGTCCCGCTCCAGGGCGTCAAGCCGCCTCTTGAAATTCTCCACGCCCGGGGCATCGAGATCGCAGCCGACGCCGCCTGGCAGGACCAGGCCGCGCCCGAACCGGTTTCCGCACAGGGCCGCCGTCAGGTTGAGCCAGTCGCCGCGAATGCGGCCGCAGAAAGAGGCTGTTGGCAGAAAGCCGACGTCGCCGGCCAGGGCCCCGAGGTCGCCCGTATGGTTGGCCAGGCGCTCCAGTTCCAGCGCGATGCCGCGCAGGACCTGGGCGCGGGCAGGCACGCGGACGCCGCCCAGCGATTCCAGCGCGTGGCAATAAGCCGTGGCATGGCCGATCGTGGTGTCGCCGGCGGCTGTCTCCATGTAGTGGATCGTCTTTTTGTCAGGCCCGCCGCAAAGGCTCCGTTCAATTCCGCGGTGCTGATAGCCAAGCTCTATCTCGAGATGAAATACCTTCTCGCCATGACATTGGAACCGAAAATGCCCCGGCTCGATGATCCCGGCATGAACAGGCCCGACGGCCACTTCGTGGACCTCTTCCCCCTCGACGCGAAAGTAGTCCGTGACCCCGGGCTGCATGGGCCCGGCGGCCTTGCCGCCCGACCATGGCGCATCCCCCGGCCGGTATGGAGTATGAAAGCGGATCGGCTTCAGCCACGGGTGGCCTTCCGGCGTCACTGCCCATTGCTCGGCGAGCTCGCGCTCAAACCAGTGGGCCTGGGGACAACCGGGCGTCAGCGCCGGATAGCGCTCTTCGATCATGGCCGCGCCCGCGGACAACATCCCGTTTAGATCGTCCGCCAGTATTGCCAGCGCCTCGATCGCGCCGCCGCCGGCCGGGCGCCCGAACAGCGCCGCGAGCCTCTGCCCCGCCCCAACGGCTTGAATCACTGCCTCGCGGAAATCCGTGATCCCAAGCCTCGGAATTTCCGCGCGTGGAACGGAATCCCCGTGAGCCATGGGCCGGAAGCTTTCGGCGCTCATGACCCGCCCCCGGTCAGCACCGCGCATGCGGCCTGGAGCATGCGCCGGAAAGCCGGCGGCATCCACAAGCCCAGGATCAGAATGAGCAGCAGGGGAACAACGACAACCAGCCGCTCCAAAACCGAAGGCCGCTCCGCGGGGCCCGCGATCTCCGCTTTCCCGCCCCAAGCCATGTCCATGGCGTGCCGCAATGCCCCCACGAACACGGTTGCGGCGCCCAGCAGAAACACGGCCATGGCCGCGTAGCGCCCCGACTCGACCGCGGCTTTCAGGATCAGCAACTCGCTCATGAAGATGGCAAAGGGCGCAACCCCGATAAGGGCGAGTATGCTCCCGAACAGCCCCGTCCCCCATAGCGGCGCGGTTTTCAGGCTGGCGCGAATCTGCCGCATATCGTGCGTGCCGTAGATCTGCCCGACGCGGCCCGCGCTGAAGAACCCCAGGGCCTTGCACACGGAATGGTTCAGCGTGTGAAAGAGGGCCGCGAACGCGCCCAGCGGCCCCAGGCCCAGGCCCAGCGCGATGATGCCGAGGTGTTCTACGCTGCAGTAGGCCAGGAACCGCTTGAGGTCATGCTGCGCGAGGATGAACACGG
>JAAZAB010000407.1 GCA_012514555.1 Lentisphaerota bacterium | reverse complement strand
GTTCCTCTCATGGCTTGGCAAAAGTTTTGCTTGACCCCGGCCCGGCGGAGGGGCATAGTTTTACACCGGCGCGTTTGAACTGCCGATAGCGTTCAATGGCGCTGTGTCATTCGAAGATTCCCGTATTGTCTCACTAATGTGGAGAGGTCAGACATGGCAGAGAAAAACGTTTCGAACATGACGATGCTTGACGGCAATACCGCAGCCGCAACGGTTGCCCATGCGGTAAGCGAAATTTGCGCCATTTACCCGATAACGCCCTCCTCGGTCATGGGCGAGGTGGCGGATGAGCTGAGCGCCGCCGGGGAAAAGAACATATGGGGCAGCGTGCCCCAGGTTGTCGAGCTGCAATCCGAGGGCGGCGCGAGCGGAGCGGTGCACGGCGCGCTGACCGCCGGTGCGCTTTCCACGACGTTTACGGCGTCGCAGGGCCTGCTCCTGATGATTCCGAACATGTACAAGATCGCCGGGGAGCTTACCAGCACCGTGTTCCATGTTTCGGCCCGCTCGCTTGCGGCCCAGGCGCTGTCCATATTCGGGGACCATTCGGACGTCATGGCAGTACGGCAGACGGGGTTTGCCATGCTTTTTGGCGGGAGCGTCCAGGAAGTGATGGACATGGCCTTGATCGCACACGCTTCCACGCTGGAGTCGCGGGTTCCGTTCCTGAACATTTTCGACGGCTTCCGCACTTCGCATGAAGTACAGAAGGTGGAGGCGCTGACAAAGGATGTCATGCGCGCCATGGTGAGCGACGAGCTTGTGCTTGCGCACCGCCGGCGCGGCCTTTCCCCGGACCGGCCCTCGATCAGGGGCACCGCCCAGAACCCTGACGTCTATTTCCAGGGCCGCGAGACGGTGAACCCGTTCTACCTCGCCGCCCCGGGCCTCGTGCAGGCGCAGATGGATAAGTTCGCGAAGATCACGGGCCGCGCCTACCGCCTGTTCGACTACGTCGGCGCCCCGGACGCGGAAAAGGTGCTGGTGATCATGGGCTCGGGCGCGGAGACCGCGCACGAGACCGTCGAATACCTGAACGCCAAGGGCGAAAAACTCGGCGTTTTAAAGGTCCGCCTGTTCAGGCCGTTTGACGTCAAGGCGTTCGTTTCGGCGCTGCCGAAGACCGTCAGGGCCATTGCCACGCTCGACCGCACAAAAGAGCCGGGCGGAGTGGGGGAGCCCCTGTACACCGACATCCGTACCGCGATCGGCGAGGCGATGAGCGAGAAGATATTCCCTGCAAAAGACTATCCACTGGTGCTGGGCGGGCGCTACGGGCTCGGGTCCAAGGAATTCACGCCCGCCATGGTCAAGGCCGTATTCGACAACCTGTCCGCCGCAAAGCCCATAAACCACTTCAGCGTGGGCATCGAGGACGACGTGACGCGCGTGAGCCTGAAAGTGGACCCGGACTTCCACGTGACGCAGGCGGGCCGCAAGGAATGCATGTTCTACGGGCTGGGCTCCGACGGCACTGTCGGCGCGAACAAGAACTCCATCAAGATAATCGGCGAGGAAACCGACAATTTCGCCCAGGGCTATTTCGTGTACGATTCCAAGAAGGCGGGCGCGATCACAATCTCGCACCTGCGCTTCGGGCCCCAGACGATCCGCAGCCCCTACCTGTGCGCCCGCGCGGACTTCGTGGCCTGCCACAATTTCTCGTTCATCGAGAAATACGACATGCTGTCGGGCGTGAAGGACGGAGCGGTGTTCCTGCTGAACAGCCCGTACCCGGCCGACGATGTCTGGAACCACATTCCGGACGAGGTGGAGCGCCAGATCATAGCCAAGAAGATAAAGTTTTACGTGATCGACGCGATCAAGCTCGCGAAGGAACTGAAGCTGGGCTCCCGCATCAACACCATCATGCAGACCTGCTTCTTCCAGATTTCGGGCGTGCTTCCCGCGGACAAGGCCATCGCGGCACTGAAGGGCGCGATCAAGAAGACCTATGGCCGCAAGGGCGAGGAAATCGTGAAGCAGAACTTCAGGGCCGTGGATGAGGCGCTGCACGCTCTGCACGAACTGAAGGTGCCCGCGGCGCCGTCCGGCAAGCTCAAAATGCCTCCCGTGGTTTCGGCCGGCGCGCCCGAGTTTGTGAAGAAGGTCACCGCAACGATCATGAGCCAGAAGGGCGATTCGCTGCCGGTGAGCGCGATTCCCAACGACGGCACATGGCCGACCGGGACGACAAAGTTCGAAAAGCGCAACATAGCCGTGGACATCCCGGCATGGGACCCGAAGCTGTGCATCCAGTGCGGGCAGTGTTCGCTGGTGTGCCCGCATGCGGCCATCCGCGTGAAAGCCTACGACGCCTCCTGGGCAAAGAAGGCGCCGGCCGCGTTCAAGGCGGAGGACGCAAAGGGCAAGGAATATGCCGGCCTGAAATTCACCGTGCAGGTGGCGCCCGAGGATTGCACCGGCTGCGGACTGTGCGTTCAGAACTGCCCGGGCCGCGAAAAAGACCCGGCCACGAAGCAGGAGACCGGGCACCGCGCAATCGACATGAAGCCGCAGATGCCGCTGCGCGAGGCTGAGGCGAAGAACTTCGAGTTTTTCATGTCCATTCCGGACATGGATCCGAAGCTGTACAACCGCGCGTCGGTCAAGGGCAGCCAGTTCGTGCGCGCCATGTTCGAGTTTTCCGGCGCATGCGCGGGCTGCGGCGAGACGCCGTACGTCAAGCTGCTGACGCAGCTTTTCGGGGACCGCGCGCTGATCGCGAACGCCACTGGCTGCTCGTCGATCTATGGCGGCAATCTTCCCACCACGCCGTACACCACCCGCGAAGACGGGCGGGGGCCATGCTGGTCCAATTCGCTCTTCGAGGACAACGCGGAGTTCGGCTACGGCATGCGCCTGGCCGCGGACCGGTTCAGGGACTATGCGCTGGAACTGCTTGCAAACCCGTGCGATTGCGCCGAATGCGGGGGACTCAAGGAACTGACCGCCCGGATTCTTGCCGCCGACCAGGGCACGCCGGCAGGGATCGAGGAGCAGCGCGGCCGCGTCGCAGAATTGATGAAGATTCTCGCCGCGTGCAAAAACAGCGCATGGGCGCGCCAGCTCGAATCCGTGGCTGATTACCTGGTCAAGAAATCGGTCTGGATCGTCGGCGGCGACGGGTGGGCCTACGACATCGGCTATGGCGGCCTGGATCACGTTCTTGCATCCGGCAGGAACGTCAACGTTCTTGTGCTGGACACGGAAGTTTATTCCAACACGGGCGGCCAGGCATCCAAGTCAACGCCCATGGGCGCTGTGGCCAAGTTCGCCGCGGCCGGCAAGCCGCTGATGAAGAAGGACCTCGGCATGATCTGCATGACCTACGGCAACATTTACGTCGCCGCGGTCTCGCTCGGGGCCAATCCTAACCAGGTGGTGAAGGCGTTCGCCGAGGCCGATGCTTATAACGGGCCCTCCATCATAGTTGCCTACAGCCACTGCATAGCGCACGGTATCAACATGACCGAGGGGCTCCTGGCCCAGCGCAACGCTGTGGCCGCGGGCCGTTTCCCGCTGTACCGGTACAACCCGGAGCTGGCGCGGCAGGGAAAGAACCCCCTGACGATGGACTGCAAGGCGCCGACGCAGAAGTACAGCGAGTCGGTGATCAAGGAAAACCGGTTCCGCGTGCTGAAGCAGATGAACCCGGAGAACGCACGGAAACTGATGGACGAGGCGGACAAGCTGATCGCGGCCAAGTTCGATCTCTACCAGAAGCTAGCCGGGCTTCCGGCCTGTTCGAGCGAGCCGCCCGCCGCGGCAAAGGGCTGAAATGGCTTGAAAGCGCTGCAACGGGCGCGCCGGAAACGGTGCGCCCGTTTTTTTTGGCCCGCCCGGAAAGGCGCGCCGGCTTCGGCTCAAAGGCGGGCATGGCCGGGGAAGAAACGGCCGCCGCCCGTTCCCCCGGACAACATCAACCTTGAAAGAGCGATCGAATATCCAATATCCAACAAGGAACTTCCAATATTCATCGGATTCCTTGGAATATTCCGTGTTGGCTGTTTGGCGCTTAGCCCAAGTTTCGCACCCCCTCTGAGATTTTAGTCAAAAAGAGGCCATTTGAGGCCGTTTTTCTTTGTAAGTCGTTGATATATGATTCGGAGATTGCTTTGTAGTGCCCATAAATGTTTGCCCCT
>JAAZAB010000406.1 GCA_012514555.1 Lentisphaerota bacterium | reverse complement strand
TTGTCCCAATATGGGCAACCTTGAACGAGCCCATCATCAACTGGGTTGTCTACGGCCAGGGCGGCAATGATCCTTCAAAAGCCGATGAGAAAAAAGGCAAGGCCGCCATGCACCACGCCATGCTGGCGCATGGCGAGGGCGTAAAAGCCTTTCGCGCCGAGGGCATGGGCGAAGCCAAAATCGGCATTGTCGTGGACATCTGGAAGCGGCACCCGGCAAGGGACTGCGAAGAAGACAGGGCGCTGGCACGGCACGAGGATGAGAACGCCCACAGGTTCTTCCTGGATGCCCTGTTCAAAGGGCGCTATTCCGATTACATTCTCGACGACATGAAGAAGAGCGGCGTCCTGCCGGATATCCGCTCCGGCGATAACGAGCTGATCGCACAGCCGCTGGATTTCTACGGCCTGAACGCCTATAACCGGATAATGGTTTCCGCTGATCCCGCGGCAATTGAGGAGAGGAGGAAGAGCGGATTAAGCGCGGGCAATTACCTGGATAACGGAAGCGAGCTGTATCCGCAGGCGATTTATGACGCCATTCAGCTTGTGCGGGACGAGTACGGCCTGAAAATCCCGATCTACATCACCGAAAACGGCACCTGCAACTGCAATGAAGGGGTGGTTGACGGCCAGGTTCACGACGCCGACAGGATCCGGTATATCAGGGCGTTTCTATCCGAACTGCATCGCGCCATTGAAGAAGGGGCGGATGTCCGGGGCTATTTTCACTGGTCGCTGCTCGACAATTACGAGTGGTGGTCCGGTTTCGCTCCGCGCTATGGCCTGGTCCACGTCGACTTCGACACGCAGAAACGCCTGTTCAAGGACAGCGCCTGGTTCTATCGGGATGTCATTGCGCGCAACGGCCTGGAATCCTGACCGCTGGAAAAGCCAACGCAATCTGCGCTTGCGGTTCGCACTCGTTCCGGCCGGGCGGGCAATCCGCCTTCAGTGTCACGCGCCGACGATCCTGACAGTGTGTTTTACGTTCTCCAGGAATCCGGGCTTTCCGCCGCGGATCGCGCCGAAATCCAGCTCGCGCCCGCACAGCGTGACGGTCTGCACGGCGTATTCGCCCTCGCGATGCCCCAGCGTTTCTCCGTCATCGAGGTACAGGTCGAAGCTCGCCTCCCTGCCGGGGAAGACGAGCCACTCGATCCCGGTAACGGCCTTCGGGTCCACGTACTGTCTCACCGGCAGGGTCGGAATGATCGAGCCTTCGCGCAAAAACAGGTGCCCGCCCCGGTTTTTCGGAACGGGAATCTTCTGGACTTTTCCGTTGCCCTCGTGGACTTCGCCTGACCACATGTCGTACCATTTGCCGTTCGGGAGCCGGACGTCGTCGCCGGAGAAGACGTCCGCGAGCAGGAAATCGCCGACCATGAACATCATGTCCTGCGAGTACGCCCAGTCCTCGTCCGGGTACGCCAGGCAGAGGGGGCGCATGATGGGCATGCCCGTTCGCGAGGCCAGGAACGCGAGGGAGTAGTAATATTCCACAAGCTGCATGCGCAGGTTAGAGTAGTCGCGCCCGATCGCGTTGAGCTCTTCGCTGAGAAAGCCCGGGTAATGCGGGGCCGCCCAGCAGTCCACGATCGTCCACGGGAGCAGGTAGCCCATGTGAATGCCCTGGACGTGGTCGTTTTCAACGTCAACGGTGCAGAAGGTGTGCCCGACGAGGCAGTTCTGCAGGAGCCCTATCATCGGCTGGCGGCCGCCGCCGGTGTCGCCGCACCAGGTCCCCGCGTAGCGCTGGACGCCGGTCGTCGCGCATGGATAGATGCCGTAGGAGCGCTTGGAGGTGTATGTCTCGTAATCCCCGAAGGTTTGTTTGGCCTCGAGCAGGAAGGCGAGGTTGTGCATTTCCTCGTCGGTCTTTCCGTTCGCGTAGAGGCGGTCGGGATATTCGCTCATGAGCGCGCAGCCGTCGAGCTTGAAGTATTTTACGCCGTCGTCCACGAATTTCTTGAGGTGGTCGAACCACGCCTGGTCACGCTTCGTGACGCCGTCAAGGTACGCCGCCCCGGTCATGTGCTGGTCGAGCAGCTGGTATTCGACGCCGTCAACGTTCATTAGCCCGGACGCCTCCGCCTCCGTCTCGCCGAGGCGCGCCTTCGCGCGGCGCTCCTCCTCGACAGTGAGATCCCAGCGGCAGCAGAGCCAGAGCCCGATGTTGTACCCGGCGGCGTCGAGGCCCTGGATCATGTGCTGGACGGCACCGCGCCAGTAGGGCGCCGGGCAAGCGGTGAACCTGTGCTCGCTCCAGTCGCGGGTGACGCTCTGGTCGTAGTTCTTTTCCATCCAGCCGGGCTCGAGGCTGATGTTGTCGCAAGGCATCCTGCGCTCGCGCATGCCGGACGCGATGTTCTGAACGTCGTTGCAGGTGGACCAGTAGTACATGATGACCCAGATCCCGAAGGACTTCATCGCCGGGAGGTGCGGGCGCCCGGTGAGCATCGTGAATTTGCCGATCAGGTCGGCAAAGCTTTTACCGGTCAGTATGTAGATGTCGAGGAACGACTTTTCGACCGCGAAGACGGCTTTCTTCGCGTCCGTTTTCGCAATGTTGTAGCACAGCTTGCGCGTGGTGTTGAAAAAGATGCCGTAGCCCCGGCTGCTCATTACGAACGGCACTGGAACGTGGCATACGGGATTCCTGATCCAGAGCTCGCCCGAAAGCCCGTTCAGGAGAAGCTGCTTGCGCTGGTTGTCGCCCAGCCCGAGGAAGCGTTCGCCTTCCGCAACCTGGAGGCAGACGCGATACCCCTTGTTCAGCTTCTCGGTCGGCGCGCTGGCCGGCGCGTTGCCGGCCGCGGTGGCCGCGATTGGCGCGCCGTTCCTGCGGAGCGCCCAGGAGGTGTCCGGGCGCACTTCGAGCTCGTATTCCCCGAACTTGAGCGTGCCGCCCTCGATCGAGGCGCTTGCGGGCGCGGGCTCCTCGACGATTCCGTAGCGTTCGAGCAGCGAGGGATCGGGCGAATCGAAGCCGGATGCCGTCATCCTGACGATCCCGTTTTCGAATGCGCGGAGCGTGAGCTTGAGGTTGTTCTTGCATGAGACGGTAAATGCGTTTTCGGCAGGCATCGCGTTGACCCCCGGTGTTGAAAGGCTGTTGTGTTCCGGCGCCCGCTGATATGTACAGCCCGGCGCGCTTCAATTCAAGCGAATTTGCGCGAATTGGGCGGCGCCTCATTGAATCCGGGGCACAGGCGCGGATCAAGAGCCTCGCTTTCGCCGTGGCGCTGACAAGGAGATCGGGGTTGACTCCGGTACGGCTCAGCATAAAGTAGTGTCAAAAGTGGTTCGAAAAATGGGGGTCATGACGCCCGCCGGGCGGGCGACGGGCAGAATGAGGCAGACGGGATGGAGGATGGCGGGAAATGAAGCGGAGTCGGGCATTCGTTGACTCGCCTCGCTTGCCAACGTTACGGCGGCCCAGGGTGCACAGCCGGCATGGGGGAGGGAAGCGAGTCAATGTGACACAGAGGGCAGCCGCGCCATGAAGAGCCCGATGTTGCCAAAGGACCACCAAGCCGCCGTGCGCCGCGTGCTGGAACTTGGACGTTCAGGCGACGCGGCAACGCTCCCGGAATTGATCGGCATGTTGAGTCTGCCCTCGAACGAAGTTCAGCGTCTGGCGGCCTCAGCCATTGGCAAGCTGGCCGATTTCGGGGCCGACGCAGAGGCGGCCGCGGGCGCATTGGCGTCCATGGCCTTGAAGGTCCGCCATCCGCAAACCCAGCAATACGCCATTCGGGCGCTGAAGAAGTATGGCGCTGCGGCGCGCGCGCATCTGGCCGATCTGCGCGACCTGGCGCGCAATCCAGCCCAGCGCAATTACGTGCGGGCTGCCGCGGCCACAGCCGCCGACGCCATCGAACAGGCATGCCAGGACGCCGCCGCCGGCCTGAAACATCGTTGCCAGCGTTGCGGCAGTCCGGCATCGGCGGACGAGGTGGCGCGCTCCACACAAGCCTTTTGGGGGCTCGACACGCCGCAGTATAAGATGAGCATGTTCAAGAAACAGACCTTGTATCAGCAGGAGGGCAAACGGCTTATCTCCGTGTATCCGGACGATTTGCCGCGACTGGGGGCGCTTTTGGCGGCGAAACTCAGCATGTTCGGCTTCACCGTGTGAACCAGGGCGAGCCTGGGGTCTGGGGCCGGCGTTTGGCGTGGACATGCGCGGGCCCGGTGATAATATTCTTCTAGCAGCGGTATGCTGAGGAATGGAGGATATCATGCACCTAAACCTTTGGGGCATTGCAGGTCCGGGATTGGCGGCGGGACTGTTGTTCGCGGCGGCCAATGCCGTGGCGATAACGCCGGGCGCGCACTTGGGCATGGAACGCCTTGAGCTTCCGTTCGTGGCCAACGCGGGCCAGTGGGCTGAACCCGACGCGGCATTCGGT
>JAAZAB010000405.1 GCA_012514555.1 Lentisphaerota bacterium | reverse complement strand
TGGTTTGAAAAATGAACTTCTTTTACAACAGCTCACCCGTACTTTTTCGCGCATGGTAATTCAAACGCAATGCAGTTGTAAAAGCCTGATGGTTTACCGGTTATAAGCATCGTTCATTTTTCAAACGTAAAATCCGGGGTTGAACCTATATGGAGCAGTTCAACTGCTGATCGCCGCCGGGGCGGAAGAGGCTCTGGCTCATGGCGCCACGGTCAGCACCACTTTGCCCATGTTTTCCTGGTTCCGCAGGATGGCGTGCGCCTCTTCCGCGCGGGCAATGGGCAGGGTGGCGTGAAGCATCACCCTGATTTTGCCGGAGGAAAACGAGTCCCAGAGTTTTTCCTCCAGCGCCGCGATGATTTTCGCCTTCATTTCGGCGCTACGGCTGCGCAGGGTGCTGCCAATCAGCTTTACGCCGCGCCTGAAAAAGTCGTTCATGTTGAGCTCGCTCGCCGTTCCGCCCAGCGCGGCGATCACGATCCAGCGCCCGCCCCGCGCCATCGTCTCCAGGCACGGGCCCAAATCCGGCCCCGCGACGCAGTCCATGGCGACGTCTACGGGATGCCGCGCAAGCGCCCGCGCGACGTTTTCCTTCCTGCGGTTGATCACCACGTCGGCGCCGAGCGCGAGTACGAATTTCTCCTTCTCCTCCGAGCCGACCGTGGTGACGACTTTCGCTCCCAGCGCCTTGGCCATCTGCACCGCCGCCATGCCCAGGCCGCTTGCGCCCGCCTGGATGAACACCGTATCGCCCGCCTTAACGCCGCCTTCGACGCAGAGGTTCAGGTACGACGTGGCGAACGCCTCCGGGATCGCAGCGGCTTCGGCCATGGACAAGCCCCGCGGAACCGGCGCAGCCAGGCCCGCCGGCACCGCCACTCTCTCGGCATAGCCGCCGCCGCCCAGCAGCGCGCAAACCCTGTCGCCGGCCTTCCACCTGCCGCCCGGCGGGGCCGCGCTTACGACGCCCGCCACTTCCAGGCCCATCCACTGCGGCCAGCCGGGAGGCGGGGGATATTCCCCGGCGCGCTGCATCAGGTCGGCACGGTTGAGAGCGGCTGCGTGAACGTCAATGACGATTTCGCCGTCGCCCGGCGACGGCTCCGCCACTTCCGTCCAGACCAGCGCCTTCCGTTCATCAACAAGCATCGCGTGCATGGCATCATTTCCATTCAGTGTAGCCGGAAGCGGCCAGGACCGCCTCCTGGACCAGCAAGTCGTGCTCGCAGGTGTAGGGGTTTTCCATTTCGCCCCTGATCATTTTCGCCAGCTCAGCCAGCTGGTCTTTGTAGCGGTCCTGCTTGATCCCCATGTTCAGAATGTGTTCCCCGGCTTCGTATTCGGCGTTGCCTTCACGCAGGGTCAGGCGCATTTCAAGGGGGCGCCCGTCGAAGCGCTCGATTGGGGAGAGATCGATCGAGCCTTTAGTGCCGCAGACGGTGAGCCGCCTGTGGCTGCCGCCTCGGACCTCCTTGCTGCAGGCGCGGATCGTGGCCGTGGCGTGGGCATACTCCAGCACGGCCAGGCAATTGTTCCTGACGCCGCGCGGGTATCCGGGGGCGGACTTCAAGAACGGCGTTATCTTCAGCGGGCGGCCCATCAGGAATACGATGAAGTCAATGAAGTGGCAGCCGAGGTTGAACATGATGCCGCCCTTGAACTTCGCGATGTATTCCTGGTATTCCTCACCGCCGTAGTCGTGGCTCATGCCCGCCTGGATTTCGAAAACATCGCCCAGCCAGCCCAGCTTGTTCGCCCTGAGGCAGAATTGCATCGCCGCGTTGTTGCGGAACATGTAGCCCATCTGGAAGGGCAGCCTTTTCTCCCTGCAGCCGGAAAGCAGCCTTTTGAAGTCCGCCAGGGCGTCGCCCTCGCCCGCGGGCTTGTCCATGTGAATGGCGAGGCCCTTTTCCATGCAGCGTAGCGCGGCAGGCACCAAATCGTTGTTGGGCGTTTCCACCGTCACCGCACGCAGGCCCGGGGTGGCGAAAAGCTCCTGCTCAGTCATTTGCTTAAGGCCCGCGAAAGGCTCAAGGTCGCGCCCCGCGGCTTTGGGCGCGGCCGTGCCGCGGTCGTCCACGAAGCCGACTATTTCGAAAACGCCGGGCATGCGGCGCAGGGTGTTCATCTTGCCTGCCGCATGCTCGTGGCAGACTCCGATCTGGCCGATCCTGATTCTTTCACTCACGATCTTCAAGCTCCTGTTTGCGGCGCAAGTCAATTCCCGCGCTAGCGGAGTTTGCGCCAGTCGAAGACAATGCCCAGCGGCGGGTTCCTGTTTTCCGCCAGCATGGCGTAGACCTGCGGCGCTTCGGCGGGCGAGGCGACCTGCGAGATCAGCGGGCGGACCTGCAGCTTTCCCGCCGCGAGCAGCTTCAGGTAAGTACGATAGTCGTCCTGTTCGGTCCAGCGCCCGGGCGCCGATTCCTGCTTCGGGCGGGTCATGGTGTGGGCGCCGACCAGGGAAATGCCGCGGCGGTGTACGTACTTGTAGAAGTCGATCGGCGTGTCGGACACGCGCGTGCAGCCCAGCAGCGAAATCCGACCTCCAAAGGCGACGTATTCCAGCGCCTGCCGCAGGGCGGTGGCTGAGCCCGTCACTTCAACGATCGCGTTCGGCCCGTCGCCGCCGGAGGCTTCTTTGACCTTTTCCACGATGCGGCCCTCGTCCGGGGAAAACACGCGCGTCGCGCCCAGTCTCTCAGCCAGCGCCCTTCGCGCGGGATCGAAGTCCGAGGCGAGCACGGGGATCGCCCCGGAAAGGCCGGCGAACTGCAGGGCGAAAACGCCCAAGATTCCCTGCCCGACGATCATTGCCGCCTCGCCCAGCTCGATGCGCAGCCTGCGCACGCCCAGGAAGGCGAAAGAGGCGATGTGCGCAAACGAAGCATCCATGAGGTCGATCGAGTCGTCCTCTATTTTTACGATGTCCCTTGCCTGCTTGATGGTGTGCGAGCTGTGGCCGCCCCATTGGACCACGGCCCGGTCGCCAATGTTCCAGCCCGTAATGTTCTCCCCAATTGCCGCGACACGGCCCGCCCCGCAATAGCCGGGATAGAAAGGGAACCCTTTCTCCGTCGTTCCGGTATTGGGCAGCCGCACCAGGTTGGCGCGCTCCGTGCCCGCGCTGACAACGGTGAATTCATTCTCCAGCAGCACCTCTCCCGGCTTGAGCGGCGGAATGTCACACTGCTTCAACGCCGCCTTGCCGGCGGCTTCAAACACTATACGACTGCAGATCATGGCCAACACCTTGTTCCTTTAATTGAACGGATTCAAAACGGTAAAATCCCGGATTCGGCATCGATATCGCTATCGAGTCCTCTCGTTGTTGTCGTCGCAACCAGTCGCTTCCTTTGTGGCGAACCTTTTCCCTCTTTCTCGTCCTCCCAACCCAAAACTCAAAACTCAAAACTTCTCCCCTCTCCCCTATATCTCTTTCTCGTCCTCGTCCTCGTCCTCGAACTTGGACATTGGACATTCATGTTGAATATTGGATATTCTCTTTAAAACCCTGAACCCTTTCCTCGCCCTCAGCGATCTCTGTGACCTCTGTGGCGAACCTTTCCCCTCTTTCTCGTCCTCCCACCTCCCAACCCAAAACTCAAAATCCAAAACTTTTCCCCTCTCTCCTATCCCCCCTTGCCCATCGTCAGCAGGATCATGCCGGCGAAAATGGCGGCGACGCCGCCCCATTGCGTCACGGAGATGTTTGATTTGAACACGATAGCCAGGGCTATCTGCGAGAGCAGGAACGCTCCGCCCCCGCAGATGCCAAGGGCGATGTTCGGATTCATTGACCGGTACACATGCATGAGCAGCCAGATGCTGGAGAAGCCGAACAGGTTTCCGCCGATGAATCCGCGCCACCATTTCCCGTCCAGCGCGCTACCCCACTTAAAATACAACTGCGCGATGACCTGCATCGCCAGGTAGACCGCGATTACCGCTATCGTCCCCATTTTCATTTTTCGCCTTTCATTCGGCTGGCGCCGCATCAGCCGGCGCCGTTCCGCTCGGCAAGGTACATGAAGCGCCGTTGCTTGCTGACTGAAACCAGGTCCGAGCGAACCTCGGGTTCGTCCACGCACGCCCTGTCCTGGTACTCCCAGCTGGTCAGGATGAGCCACACGTTGTGTTTCCGCGCCAGCTCGAGCAGGCGGATCAGCCGCTCCAGCACGTCGTGCCGCCGGTCGTGGGCCGAAAAGAAACGGGCCTTCCCGGTGCCGGGAACAGGGGGCCCGAACTCAATGCTGCCGCGGGGCGTGCCGTCAAGCCGGAACGCGTACGTCATGCCGATGCTCACGCGCGCCGTGTTGAACCCTCGCTGTTTCAGTCCTTTGACGCAGATCTCCAGGTCCTCGAACGGCGCGCCCGGGCGGGTGGCGTAAATCCAGTCCTGGTACCAGAACGAAATGGTCAGCTTCGGCGGCAAATGCCCGGGCAGGCGAATCGGGGCCCGCTCTTTCTCATCGCTCATCGCGTTTCTCCCGGTGGATTTTCCGCCCCGTGCAAAGCGGGGCCGCCATCCTCGAGTGAACCTGATCGAAAACACGTCCGCGCCCTTACGGGAGATCAGAGAGTATATGAACCGCTGGCGCAGGACAAGAGTGAAACAGGGGATAGGAGAGAGAGGAGGAGATAGGGGATAGGGGAAAAGTTAGCCACAGAGATCACAGAGGTCATGGAGGGTGAGGAAAGGGTTCGGGGTTCAGGGGGGTCGGGACAGACAAACCAACCCTCCGCGCCTCTGCGCCCCTGCGGGAGACATGCCTTTTTTCTGTAGCCGCGCCGCTGTGCGGCGCGCATTCCCCGCCCATGAAGACGATAACGCGAACGTGCTGCTGTAGCCGCGCCGCTGTGCGGCGCGCATTCCCGGATTATGCGGGTGCGGAGCCCCGCGTTCCCGTAAGGCATTCTCGATGGGTTGGAGGGCGGCGGGCCTCCGCCGCCGAATGTCGTGAAAGCGGTCAGGAACGGGTATGGATTAGAGAATTCCTGGGTTTTAAGGCGAATATCCAAAGACGAGGGGAGAGGGAGGACGAAATCCCTCGCTCCCAACTCAACCCCAAAAACTTTTAAGCGGCCGTTTCCTTCCAGCTTTCCTGATTTCCAAATTGTCTCCAGCCTGCGTGAATAGGGGTTGAACGGAACATCCAATATCCAAGGAATCTGATGGGAGTTCTTTGTTGGATATTGGATATTCGATTGCTCTTTCTAGGATAATCTCTCGGTGCCCTCGGCGTTCTCTGTGGCAAACAAAACTTATCTGTTTCCTGTCCCCGGGCCTCTCTTCATTCAAACGCGCGGCGCTTTCCATGAAAACGCCGGTTTCAGGTGCCCGTATGGATGCTTGTTGTAGGGCGCGCCGGGCTTCTCGCCGAACCACTTGCAGCCCGCAAAGTCCAGCAGCACTTTCCAGTCCTCAACGGAATGTGCATGACCGCCCGGCCGCAGGTGAAACGCAAGGTGGTCCGAAGCTCCGAGAAAGCGATAAACCTCTCCGGCCGCCCAGGCGCATTGGACCATACCTTCCGGGTTGGACCAGCGGTCATCGAGAGCGTAGTTCAGGAGCAGGGGTCGAGGCGCAATCGTGGCCAGCAGGCAGTGCTGGTCAAAGGGCAAATCCTCTTCCCTGTTCACGTACGACTGCAGCCTGGGGCCAAACCAGGACGGGAAGACGTTTGCGATATTGATCGTTTCTCCGGCATTTCCGACGTAGCGGAAGGCCGCGGCTCCGGCCGCGCAGGAGGCGCAATCGTTGATTAGCGTGATCCGTTCGTCGGTTGCCCCGGCCAGGAGCGTGGTCTTGCCGCCGCGCGAGTGCCCGGAAACCGCAATGTGTTTGCTGTCTATGAACGGAAGCTTATGCAGGAGATCCACGCACCGGTGGTATCCCCAGGCCCAGGCCGAGAGGGCTCCGAATGTCCTGCCTGGATAAACGCCGTAGAGGCCGCCTTCGCGCCTGGTCTTGTCCGGAACACCTCCGTACCCGAGGTCCTCGGCCATCTCCGTCCGGTTGAACAGCGCCAGAGCGCAGCCCCTGTCCAGCACAAGGCGGGCCACCTCGTCCGACATGGCCCACCAGCATTCGTCCCCGGTCACAATCGCGGGGACCGGCTCCGGCCTGTCCGGAAACAGTATTTGAACGCAGAATGAAAACGGCTTTTCGCCGCCGCGGCAATTAACGCGATATGACCAGAACTTCGGCCGGCTGGGCCAACTGCTGATGCCGCTGTGAGCGAGAGTCTCAATCTCGACCGCATCCGGCGCCGGGGGCATTCCGCCATATTCAATTTCTGCAATCATGTCCCTCCAGGCGAGGGAGCGTTCCCGCCATGCCTCCCTTGTCGCGACGCGGGCGCCGCCCGGCACGGCAAACGGGTCGGGCAGCTCGCCTTTCCTGACGATCGGTTCGGCTGGGTAGCCGTTGTCTGGATTCCGAGTGTTCATTTTTCTCCTCCATGTAAACGTTCGGCTTGTTCTTCCGTGCGCACGCCGCGGGCCGGGGAATCTGTTTACTGCGGCAAATGGGGAATGGAATAGTCGAATCCGTCTCCGTAGCCCGGAGTGGCTGGCGGACTCTGGATTGACGGATCTTGGGCGCAAACGCGCATTTCCCGCTTGAAGATTCGTTTTCCGGATGCGGCATAAAGCACGTTCTTCCCAGGCCCGCCGAAGGCAACCTGATCAGCGGGGACGTCGCCGGGCAGGGGTAGGATCAGATCCGTCACGCCGAAAGAGATTATTCCTTGGATCCCGAGTTCTGATGCGGCATAAACCCGGTCGCGGGCATCCAGGCACAGATCAGACGCCCCGATTGTACGGCAGTCATGGGCAAGATGCAGCGGAGCGAGTTTGTACAGCTGCCCGAGCGACCCGTCCGGCATGACGGACATGGCGTAGACGAACCGGCGTTTCCTGTCGGCAATGTACATCCGCCAGCGGTCGGAAGACAGGGCAATGCCCGAGACGTCGCCGAAGCCGCCTGCCACGGCCCTTTTTTTCTTTCCGCGCGAGGAGAGGTAAATCCGCGTTCCGTCAAACGAATAGACGCCGTGCTCGTTTTGCGGCAGGGCTTGTGAAGGAAACTCGTCCAGCGTTTCTTCCCAGGCGGAGCCCTGCTCGAGAATCTGGTTGATCCGAATCTGGTTGCCAAGCGCACGGACCGGCTCCGTCTTCCAGTTGCTCCACAGGAATTGCATGACCCGGCGAAGCAGCGCCGGGTCGCTTCTATGACAGCAATGACCTTCGTTTGGGAACAGCTCGAATCTGGCGTCGTATTTTGCAAACTGGAACGCCTTCCAGGCATTGCAAGCCGCGTAGAACGAACTTCCGAAGTAGTAGTCCGGCTCCGTGGTCCCGACCGTCATGTAGATGCGGATCGGGCGGCTTTCCGTCTTCCGCAGCAACACCATCGGTTCCTCGCCGCCGCGCATGGCGCTGAAAGTGGGACTGCTGAGGAATACCCGGCGGAAATAGTCGTTGCGGAACCACGCCGCGTTCCACGCGCACATTCCGCCGGAGGATCCCCCCGTGATCAGGTGCATGTCAGGCGAGCCGGAAACCTTGGCCCCGGCGGCCTTCGCGGCGGCCGGAATCAACTCATCCGCCAGGAAGTCGGAGAACTCCCGCCCGTATTGGTCGAACTCTTCCGCCCGCATTCCGCGCTCTGTTCCGCCTTCAACGGTGGCCCGCAGCGACCCCGGATTCACGAACAGAAACATCCCCGCGGGCATTATGCCCTCGTCAATGAAGCCTTCGAGGATCGGGGAAATCGTTTTGCTCTCGTATTCCAGGAGAACATAAACCGCTAGCTCCTCACCCGCCATGGCTTGCCGGGGAATGTGGACCGTGTATAGAAACCTGGTTCCGGCTTCGAAAACATTCCCGACACACTCCAGGCTTTCAAATGTTCTTCCCGCTCGGTTAGACATGCCTGTATTGTCTGACGAACGTACGCAGATGTCAATCCTGCCGAACGGGCGGGGCCAACCGCGGTGCAGAGCGCAGTAAAGCAAAAGAGTGTCGCCACAGAGGTCACGGAGGGAGAGGAAAGGGGTCAGGGTTCGGGGTTCAGGGTTCAGGGGGGAAAAAGTTTT
>JAAZAB010000404.1 GCA_012514555.1 Lentisphaerota bacterium | reverse complement strand
TCGCGCCGCTCCCCCAGGGGGTCACGGCCTGCGAGCACCAGGGCGCGCACCTTGGCGGCCTCCTTGCGCGCTGCCGTGATGCTTAGCGCGGGGGCGGGGCCATAGGGGCCAATCGTGAGCCGGCGCTCGGCTCCGGTGGCGTAGTAATTCAGGACGAACGAAACGCCGCCGGCCGCCGTGACGCGCACGCAAAAGCCCGGCGGGGCGTTCTTGTGGTCATCGTAGAAAATGCGGGTTCGGCGCTTTCCTGCCGCCGCTGCCGCGTGGGCTTCATCCACCCTTGCCGCGATGAAAGAGTCGCTGATCTTGTGCTTGGCCATGTCCGTTGTGTCCGGGTTTGTGTCCGCGTGTCCGGGTGTAATCCGGTTCCCGCAGATTCTCCCCGAATCCCTAGGAAGTCAAGCGAAACCCAATGGCATCAACGGTTTTGGCGTGCGGACACAGCGGAATCAGGCACTTGGGACACGGACAAAAAAGGACTTAAAATCCCTCGGTGGCAACACCGTGCCGGTTCGATCCCGGCTCCGGGCACCAATCCTCCTGATTGCTTTCCAGGGCCGTGCTTCGGCGCGAAGCCCGCGCCAACAGCCGTCGGCGCGGGACTTTGCAGGGCCAGGCGGTCAGCCGAAGGTGGCGACGACTTCGAACTCGCCGTGTTCGTTTTCCGCTTCCACGCTTGCCGGCAGGCCATGGTAGAGGCTGCGGGCGTCGGCCATGATCGTTGCGATCTCCAGGCCTTTTTCGCGTTCGGGAAACCAGAAAACAGGATTGCCGGCGTCCAGAAGTTGCCAGCCACCATACGACTTCACCAATTGAAGCGTTGCCGTGTTCATGGGCGCTCTCCATGCGATAGAGGGCGCCCCGGCCCAGCATATGACTTGCTCAAGGTCTCGGCCGTTTTCCTTTGCTGAGCGGCATCCGTTGCCTGATGCAGGACCGTGCTACCGGGGCAGGGGAATGATGCGCTCCGCCGGCCCTGTGGCGCAGTCGGCGCGGACCGCGTCGATCAGTAGGAAAATTCCTACCCTTCCCGGCCCGTGGTTGCCAGCGCCGGCTCCGGCGCGCCTGCGTCGCCGCCCCGGGTGCTGGCGGTGTCCAGGTAGCGGTCCAGGTAGGCGGTGGCCTTGCTCGCCTGGTTGCACATGCGCCGCAGGGCACTGCCGTACTCCAGTACCGCCGCCATCCGCCGGGGGGGCATTTCGCCGGTCGAACCCGCCTCGAGCACCGTGGACTTGAAATGCTGGTAGCCGGTCTCGAACTGTTCCAGCAGCCGGCCCATGTCGATTGCGCCTCGATCTTCCCTGGCCGATGCGGATGCCTTGAGAAGCACCGCCGCGCTGTCGCGGATGCCGCGCAGCAGTGTGGCGGACGCGCCGTGTTCCAGCCGCGTCTCCGGACGCAGGCGCGCCAGCTCCACCGACATCTCGGTCATGTTGACATGGTACTGCGCCACCCGCAGCGCATCCGGCAGGCGGGCGTCCTGGACGCTGTCGTGGAACAGGTGGTGCAGCCGCGCAGCGTATTCGCCAACCGCCGCCTGCAGCGACTCCATGACCTGGTGGCCGCCCTCCATCGCCGCAGGCCGGGGTTCGCCCAGGGCTTCGGTGCACTGCACCGCGGCCATCGTCCCCATCCGCTGCAGCTCCAT
>JAAZAB010000403.1 GCA_012514555.1 Lentisphaerota bacterium | reverse complement strand
TGTACCAGGAATTTACCATTGCCCTGGCGCCGCGCGCGGATCGCGCCGGATACGCCCGCCGCCTGAAGGGCGATTCGGAGCACAGGCGGCGAATGCTGGAGTTCCGCGGAAAAGTCCGATGTCTGCCGTTCCATGTCAATGTCCTGCCGGATTGCGAATTCTTCCACGTGGGGTCAAGCCGCGAACTTCTTGCGAGCGTCGGGACGCTTAACCGCACGGCCTGCCTGCACGGGTTCCAGCCGAGAGCCCATTCGCATGTGAATTCCGGCGCCGCCATCGAGGAGACGTTTGTGCTCAACAGCCGCATTGCCCGGGCGGATGTGCGCATGCAGCGCTCTTTTGTCGAAGCCGTCAACGCTTCCGGACCGATAACGCTCGAAGGCCGGAATATTCTCGTCGGCCTTCCGGGTGGAATGAAACAGGCCGTTGCGTTGAAGCCGGATATCGGGCTGGTCTGCCTTCCCGTCGGGGCAAAGGCCTGGACGGCCGTCCTGTTCGGGATGGACGACGATTTCAAGACCGCGCGCGGCGAGTCCCGCGTGTGCAGTTTCCTGAACCGGCCGATCGAAGACTGGCTGGAAAACGCAGGACTGAGCCCGGGGGACCTGTGGAAGCCGGGCGTTGCCGAGGACCTTTGGGAGGCCCGTTTGTGGACTGTTGGCTCGGGGCATGACGCCTTGAAGGCCGCCCTGGCGATGCAGGCGCCGACGCCCCGTCTTGCCGGCGGGTGGCGAAGGACGCGAAGATTCAGCATGCGTGAATTGATGGGCAAGGTCAGCCCGGCGCGCCTGCTCGAGGGCCGGGAGACGATTCAGCGCAGGGTGCGCATCGAAACCCTTGCTGGGCGGCTCACGTGCGAAAACGCATTACCGGCCGCCGATGTGCTGGCTGATATACGGACCCGGAATGAGGCGCTGGCGGCCTGGGCGCGGATTTCCGAGGCTGTCCGGCTGGCGCCCGAGGCATTGGTTCGCGCGCGCCTGTATCGGGCCGCCGCCATGCTTGCCGGGCGCTTCCGCCCGGATGCCGCCGCGCTGGCGGGCCTTGGCGTGCGCGATCGCGGGGCCCTTGACTGCGCCCCTTTTCTGCAGGTTGCAAAAGCCGTGGATGTCCAGGTCCCCGCGCGTGACAGCGCCGGCCGAGCCGCCATACAGGCCGACCAGGTCGTATGGGTCACCACCCCGGTGCGCCTGGATTTCGCCGGCGGCTGGTCGGACACTCCGCCCATTGACCTTGAACTTGGCGGCGCGGTGCTGAACGCCGCGATCACGCTGAACGGGCAGTACCCGGTACAGGTCATGGCCAAGCTGAATCCCCATCGCGTGATCCGCCTTTCCAGCATTGATTTGGGCCGGACCGTTCTCATCCGCTCCATGGCGCAGTTGCTGGACCATGGCGACCCGTTCGAATGGGCGGCGCTGCCCAAGGCCGCGCTGACGCTCGGGGGCATCGGGCCGGAAAAACCGGGCGCATCCCTGGAACGCTGGCTCGACAGGTTCGGGGGCGGCCTGGATTTGACGATTTTTTCCGCATTGCCCAAGGGTT
>JAAZAB010000402.1 GCA_012514555.1 Lentisphaerota bacterium | reverse complement strand
CCTCATCGCCTGGGGCCTGCAGTGGGGCGGCCCGGGGATGGAGCCCGTGCCGGGCGACTATGACGGCGACGGCGCCTGGGACGCGGCGGTGTATTCCGGCGCTTCCGGCAAGTGGTACGTAACGAGGATGAACGGGACCGTGCTTGCGTGGAACGTCTCATGGGGCGGCGCGGGCATGGCCCCGGTGTCGGGCGACTATGATGGCGACGGGATATGGGACTTGGCGTGCTACGACGAGAGCAGCGGGGCGTGGCATGTGAGAACGCTCGCGGGCGCCGTTCTGGCCGACGGCGTCTCATGGGGCGGTCCCGGCCTCGAGCCGGTGAAGTGAGCGCCTCACGATTCGAAGGACACCTTGAGCAGCGAAAAGTCGTCGTCGAGGGGGCCGCCGCCGCCTGCTCCGCGGACGAATTGGAACAGGGCCTCGATTTCCGAGCCGGAAGACGCGGGCGGCATGACCAGGAAATCCCTGAATCCGGCCAGGTTCCACATGGTTCCGTCGCGCATCCGAATCTCGTATACGCCGTCTGAAAAGATGTACAGGCGCGCCGGGATCGTCACTTCGGAGCAGCCGCTTTTGTAGGGCACGCCCGGCATGCCGCCTATCATGAGGTTGGGCGTGGCGAGGTCCCGTGGCGGCCCGGACCCGTTGAACAGCAGCGCGGGCGGGTGTCCGGCGGTTGAATAGGCTATCTTCCGCTCCTTGCGCCGGTAAACGCCATACCACAGCGTGAAGTAAAGGTTGTTGTGCTTGTCCATCTGGAACATGTCGTTCATGGCGCGCAGCACCTGGTCCGGCTCCCTGAAATCAACGCCCGGCAGAGTCATGGTCCGCAGGACGTTGAGCGCCGTGACCGACAGCAGGGCGGGTCCGACCCCGTGGTCGCACACGTCCAGCAGGTACATGGCGAAGTGGTCGCCGTCTATCCAGTGGTATCCGAACGAGTCGCCGCCCAGCTGCTCCGAGGGGACGAAGCGCCACTCGGTGCGGATCGGGCCCTCGCTCAGCGCGGGCGGCAGAAGCGACATGACGTATTCCGCCGCGCTCGAGAGCTCGGCGGCCAGCGCCTGCTGGCTCTTGAGAAGCGCGTCATAGGCCTCGTTGCGCTGAAGCAGGTTGATGTAGCCCGCGGAATGGTACCGGATCCGCGCCACCAGCTCGATCCGGTCCGGCAGCTTAACAAGGTAGTCGTTGGCGCCGGTCTCGAACGCATCCGCCTTGGTCACGGCCTCTTCGTTGCTCGACAGCACGATCATCGGCACGTCCTTCAGCTCAGGGTGAGACCGGAAAAAGCGGACCAGCGTCAGCCCGTCGATCTCCGGCATCACCAGGTCCTGCAGAATGACCGTGGGTCTCACCTCGGCGGCCATGGCAAGCGCCCTGGCCGGGTCGGGGCAGAAGTGGAAGACGATGTCTTTTTCCGGCGCCAGCATGCGGCGCACCGCGTCCCCGACCATTGGCTGGTCGTCGACAAGCAGCACCGTTATCGCGTGCTTCGTAAGGGCTGCGCCGGCTGGTGGAATCGGCCCTGTCATTGAGATTGTCCCTGCTTGTGTGCCCGAGGGATGTAAAGGAGTCAACGTGATCGCCATTCAACACGATGCGCCCTGCGCATGCAAGCGAAAACTGGATCCTCCGTATTCTGAACCCGGATTTTGCGATTGGTCAGAGTACGGCAGATGCAAGGCGCAGCGGGTGAAGGCGTATTGACATACTCCGAACCCGCTGCAACACAGCAGATGCCGCACTATGGCCAATCCCTCGTGGTTTGAAAAATGAACTTCTT
>JAAZAB010000401.1 GCA_012514555.1 Lentisphaerota bacterium | reverse complement strand
CGCATCAGTTATGAGTATTATGATTCAATCCCTTCTACCAAATTGCTGTTTTTCAAGTTTGTAAACGGAGAGACTTCAGCCAATATGTTTGTGGACAGTCTTAGTCATGTTCAACACCTTATTAATGTGGAAAGTCAATAGACAAGCTGGCACCAAACATTGGATTGCAATGAGAGAATCACGGCTTGATGATCAACGCCGCGTCATCCGATCATTGCCCTCTCCTCCCCCCCTTCCAACTCCAAGCATGGAGTGAACGCCTCCGTTCATTGAGCGCCCCGGCAATCCGTGATAAGCTTAAGCCCGGACGAAGAAAGAGTCTCCGCGGACACTTTGCAAATTCGAGCCCAACCCTCGGGACAAGGAAGGGGGGCGGATTGTCAGCCATGAAAAAGCGCTGGATAGCGTCAATCTGCGTTCTGGCGATTTCCGTGCCAATCTGCTGCGACGCCATGCCGGAACCGGCGCGGGAGCCCCGGGATGTGGCGGCGCTTTGGGAAGGAAACGGCGAGAACACATCTATCATCAGTCAGTGCGCCTGGCAGGGCGGCCTGATCCTTCTGGCGCAAGGCGAAGGCCTGCTCCACTACCTGCCGCAAACGGGGGAACTGAACAAAATCCTGGCTTGGGAAGAGGCACAGGGCGTTTCCTGGCTGGCCGCGGACGACCAAAACATCTGGGGGTACGACAGCGCCGCGTTGACCTTGCGGCTGCTCCTTTCGCAAGCGGGGGAAGCGAACATGGCGCTTGCGCTGGCCGACCATCCAATGGATGAATCCCAGGGCTCCGCTATCCTGCCGGAGCAGCTGTTCATCTCCGGCCGGCATCTCTACGCCCTGTTCCGGCCGCAGGCGTTCAACGGCTACAAAACCCGCCTGGCCGCCTGGCAACTGGCCGACGGGAAGCGGGCGGACGTGCGGCAGCCCGAGCACCTCCAGGCCGTTTCAGCATATAAAGACGGGACACTCGTCGGCCTGGCGATGGACGCCTGGGCGGCGGCCAACACCCCCGATGAAACCGCGCGCAGACCCCGCCTGGTGGTTTTCGACCCGCAAAGCGGGCAGGAGAAGGAACTGTGCATGCTCAATGAGCCTGTCCAGGAGTCCAATCTGGCGTTCGCCTGGGACGAAGCGTCTGACGGCGTCTACTATAACAGCGGAAACAAGCTTTATTACCGGAACAGCCAGGGCCGCGAGGCGCTGCACTCCTACCTGGGCAGCGACGTCTTTATCGAGGGGGCGGGCAATCGCCTGGTGCCCTTCCCCGAGCGGCAGTGCATCGCGCAGCAGGAAGCCACGCGTTATCTGGTCTCCCCCGGGGTCATCGCCCAGTACCGCCGGGACATGCAAACCGCCTTCGTGCTGAACCGGGACCTGGAGCGCCTGCTCAACGGAAAGGAATTCACGCAGCCTTACGAGCGCTGGAGGCGGGGCCAGCTCAGCCTGGACGACTTTCTCCTGGAATCGGACCGAAAGCTCAAACTGATGCGCCTGGAGAACGACTGACCAGAAGCGGAGAACAGGCGAACGGCGCTTGGCGCGGACGCATCGGGAATCGAACAGAAAACCGAATACGAGACAGCCCGCGGATAGTCCGGCCGCCTCCTCCATTTCTTGCCCATATTGCCCGACAGGCATGGCATTTTCGCGCAACGCAGCCCGGGTTGAGCGCCGGGTGATGCCTTCTGCGTTATTGAGAGGCCCCGGAAAGCGGCGTCGTTCTCCGCCCCCTCGGCAAACGTGTAAAGGGCATTGGGAGCGGCAAGAATCAACATGCCAATCGTTTTTGGACGAAAGCGATTCCCCCGCCCTAAAAGCCGTCCCGCTGGCGCGTATCAAGAACTGGAGACGGAAGCCGACGCCGGAACAAGCGACCGGGGCCGTCGCAAGGGCGGGAACCCCCGGGTTCAAGCCCGGGGAGTTACCCGGAGAACGCAGGCGCAGCCGCGCTCCACATCAAACCAAACAAGGAAAAGAGGGGAAGAACGATGTCGCTGAAGGATGACGATCTGAGCAAGGTGTCCGGTGGCATGGGCGGCGAGAAAACGGTCTATTATACGGTCGTCAAGG
>JAAZAB010000400.1 GCA_012514555.1 Lentisphaerota bacterium | reverse complement strand
TACACGGTTTACTGATGCCTCGTTGAAAGCGGAAGCTGGCCATGCGCGATACGGTCCGGGCGAAAACATCGCGGGCTCTGAAATGGCTCGCGCGGCTGGCGAAGCGCTGCCTGCTGGCGGGCATGTCAAGGGATAATATGATGCGTGCGCTTCGCTCGAATGTTTTTTTGAGCGAGGCCCCGGCCCTGGCGTGCGTTCTTGCCATTTCCGCCATTGTTTTCCTGTCCGGCGCTTTTCAGGCCGGGTTCTTGTCGGATGATTTCGATTTGCTGGCAAGGGCGGGAACGGCTTCGGTGTGGGCGCCCCTTGAGCGGCACCATTTTTCGCCCCTGCTGACGGCCCTGTTCAAGCTGGGGTCCGCCGGTTATCTGCCGGCCTGGAAGTGGCGGCTGATCGCATGGCTGGCGCACGCCGTGAACACGGTCCTGGTGCACCGCATGGCTAGGATCGGGCTTCGTCAGTCCGCGCCCATGGCGCTGTGCCTGGCGTTTCTGTTCGCATTGAACCCGGCCGGCTATGAAGCGCTGGCATGGTCCTCGGCCATCGGGTACGCGCTGGTGTCCGTGCCGATATTCATTGCCCTGAATGTCGCGCTGAGCGGGGCTTTCAGCCGGCGCGCCGCATGGCTTCTGGCCGGGCTTCAACTGGCGGCATACCTGGCCTGGGACTGGGGCATACTGCTCGCGCCACTGGCGGGCGTGGCGGCTTTCATGCGCGGGCTGTCCGGGCGAAAGCCGGCGCCGGGGCCCGTTTTCGGGCTGATGTTGCCGGCTGGTATTGTCTGGGTCTTGGGGCTCGCTGCAAAGCTGCTGATTCTGCCGGGAATGGGCTATCCTGCGCAGCCATTCTGGAACATTCTTTCCCTCCAGCACCTGGCGGCATCGCCCCTGGTTGCGCTCTTGCCCAACATGACGGTCCATGCTTATCAGTCGCCCGGCGGGATGCTGGCGGCGGCGTGCTTGCTGGCCGCGCTGGCCTGGGCCGCGGTGCGGCTGCCCGAAGCGCGGCTGCTTGCGGTTTTGTTTGCGCTGTGCCAGGCTCCGCACGTCCTGTTCAGCGCGCCGCAGTCGCGGTATTTCTATTTGCCGTCCGCGTTTTTATATGGAATTGCGCTGCTGCTTTTTTTCAAATTGCCGCGCCCGCGGTTTGCGGCCTTGCTGGCCGCCTTGCTTGCGGCGTCATCGCTCTGGTGGGCGATGGAGCGGTCGCTGCTATGGAGATCGGCCTGGCAGCAGGCGCAGATGTTGCGGGAACGGATACTCGCGCTGCCGGAGGCGGGCAGCGGGCTTGTCATCGTGAACCTGCCCGATTCTTACGGGCCGGAGGGACTGATTTGGCGGCCATATGTCTGGAGAAACGGCATGCCGGGAATCGGCAGGAGTTTTGAGCGCGTCAACACCCCTGGCGCACCCTTCACCTGGGAGGCTGGGCCGGTCCCGGTCCTGCCGCGCGACTCGATTCCGGCCCGGTATCCCGGGGCCGCGATCTACGAAGCCGTTCATTCGCGGCACGGTTC
>JAAZAB010000399.1 GCA_012514555.1 Lentisphaerota bacterium | reverse complement strand
GTCCAGGCGAACGACATATTCATACCAGCTGTGCGTGTGGCCTTCCGGCTCCGTCGGCAGGATCAGTCCCTTGGAGGCCAAATGCTTGACCTTGGCGTGGAACGCCAGCGAATTGGCCTTCTGTACGCGAAGGTAATCATCAAGCTTCTTCAGCTGCGCCCGGCCAAACGCCGCTGTCAGGTCGTTATTCCGATACATCCAGCCGATCATGTATGCATGATAGTCGCGGGCTTCTCCCGGCATCTTTATCTCGCCGAACGACCATAATGAACGGGCCTTGTCGTGCTTGACGGGATCGTCCGTGACAAACAGGCCGCCCTCTCCCGAGCCCAAGCTCTTGTTCTGGCTGAAACTGTAAGCGGCGCAGTCTCCAAAGGTGCCGACTTTTTTCCCATTGAACTTCGCCCCGTGGGACTGGCACGCATCCTCGATCACCGCCAGCTTGTGTTTCCTGGCCACCGCCAGAACCTTGTCCATGTTGACCGCCAGCCCGTGCAAATGCACCACGATGATCGCCTTTGTACGCGGCGTGATCGCGGCTTCAATCTTATCAACGTCCATGTTGATCGTGTTGAAATCAATGTCAACGAATATGGGTACGGCGCAACAATGCAGAATGCAGGTGGCGCTCGCGGACCAGGAATAGGCGGATACCAGCACATGATCGCCCGCGCCAACCCCGCAGGCAACCAGGCTCATGTGCAGCGCGGACGTGCCGCTGTTGGTCGTGACACAGAACTTGTTGCCGTTCCATGCGGCAAACTCATTCTGCAGGGCTCTGCAGTTGGGCCCGAATTGATGATAATTGCTTCTGAGCGAGGCCAGCACCATCTCCTCGTCAGTCTTGTCAATCGGAGGCCAGGGCTTGATGGTTCCATCGGGCACGGTTTTCTTGCCGCCGTAAATCGCCAGTTTGCTCATGATAATTTCTCCGCGCCTCCCGTGTTTGACATTGACTTGGAGCAATTGTTCCAACAACATGCAAAGTGTCACAAGCGGCGGTATTCTTCAATGCATGCGCTTGCTGACATCATTTCTTTTACTGCTGTATGAAAGAGGCTGTTCGATGATTATCGCCGCAGGGATATCGGAATCACGCAATGGATTCCTGTTTACACGAAAAGGAGGATTTCCCCACTGGACATTGAGCTATCTAGTCCGCGGCGAGAACGAGAAAACCGTGAGCGAGCACATGGTGACACGGCGTGCGCCGTATATTGCGCTGACAAGGCCCAACACCCCATATCGCGTCGCCACAACCCCGGGCCATCTTTGCTACCTTGAGTATTGGGCGATATTTACTCCCAAGCATGAATGGTCACGGCTTCTCGATTGGCCCGGGGAACAGCACGGCGCCCTTTACCTGCATTTGAGCAAGCCGGCTGTCGATGGCATGCTGCGCCGCGCATTTTGTGACCTGCTCGCTTTCCGCCGGGATATGCATCCTGAAAAAGAAGGGCTGGCTGAAAACGCCTTGGAACGGATTTTACTCTTGATGCAGAAATATCGCGAGCCATGCAAAAACCGGATCGCCGACGATCGTGTGCAACGCGTCGTTGGATTTCTAAACACCGAATTCAGGACCAATATTTCCTTGAAGGATATAGCCGCGCATGTGCATCTTTCGCCTTCGCGTCTGGCTCATCTTTTTACAAAGAACGCAGGCATGGCGCCCTTCCATTACCTGGAACTGCAGCGGATCGAAGCGGCCAAGTCCCTCTTGTTGTCGACCAACGATCCAATCAAGTCTGTAGCCGGCCAGGTTGGCTTCGAAAACCCCTATCATTTCTCGACGCGTTTCAGGCGCCGCGTTGGAGTTTCCCCTAAAAGCTTCAGGGAGCAGAACATTCGCAGACAATAGGTTGCGGGTGTTTTTTTCGCAAAATCCGGGTTTATTGTCCTGCTGGGAATTTCGAATTCTGATGTCAGCCCGGCCGGGACGACGCCTGCGCCGGAACGCCAGAAGGCGGAACATCGAATGCCGGAATGTCTGTTCCGTCTGCTGCGGAGAAAAGCAGCAGAGAGAAAGCGTTCATGCGTATTCAGTCCGCCGGGAACGAGCGGCGTATGTTGTCCCCGCCTCAGCCGGCCAGGATGGCCGCCGCGATTTTATCGAGCGGCAAAATTTGTTCGGCCGCCCCGAGGTCGGCGGCCGCCTTGGGCATGCCGAAGATGACGGAGGTGGCCTTGTCCTGTGCGATCGTGCGCCAGCCGGCGCGGCGCAGGTTGAGCAGGCCGGCGGCGCCGTCGCGGCCCATGCCCGTGAGCAGGACGGCCGCGCCGCCGAGGGGCCAGTTCCGGCAAAGGCTGTTGAAGAACACATCCGCCGAAGGCCTGTATGGATAATCCAGCGGTTCGGGCGTGATCCGGAACCGCCTGCCGGGGTCGATCACGAGATGGTCGTTGGTTCCGGCAACGTACACGGTTCCGGGCTCCGGGGCAACGCCTTCGATGGCGAGGCGGGTTGGCATGCGGGAATGGGCCTGTAGCCAGTCAACCAGGCCTCCGGCAAACTGAGCGTCCACGTGCTGGACGATGACCACGGGCGCCTGCAGCTTTGCGGGCAGGGCGCCAAGAATGTCGGCCAGGGCCGCGGGCCCGCCCGTGGATGCGCCGATTGCGACCATGGCCATGCGCCGGTGGCGAGCTCCCGCCGCCGCCCCCGGCGCGGGCGCGGGCAGGGCGGCGCCCTTGCCGGTGAGCTTGCCGATTGTTGCGATCTTCTTGAGCAGGTCGCGGGCGCCCTCGATTCCGCCGCCGGCCGCAAGGACGGGGGTGGCTGAGGCGTCAAGCGCGCCGCAGCCCATGGCTTCGAACACCTTGCCCGCGTTGCCGCTGACCGTGGCGGTCACGACCAGGATGGGGCACGGGCAGGTCTTCATGATCCGGCGCGTGGCCTCGACGCCATCCATTTCCGGCATGATCAGGTCCATCAGGATCAGGTCGGGGCGGTCGGCCCGGCACATGTCAACCGCCTCGGCGCCGTTGTAGGCGATCCATGCCACCTGGTGGCCCGGCTCCATGGCGATGGCGCGCCGGAGAATTTCGACTGCCATGCGCAGGTCGTTGACAATGGCTATCCTCATGCTTCCCCGATCAGGTCTCGAACCGCGCCGAGCAGGCTTTCGTCGTGAAAACTGCTTTTGGCCAGGTAATAGTTGGCGCCGGCATCGAGCCCGCGCAGACGGTCTTCGGGGCGGTCCTTGTAGGAGACTATCATAACCGGAATGCCCTTGAGGCGCGCGTCCGCCTTTATGCGGCGCACCAGCGCGATGCCGTCCATGCGCGGCATGTCAACGTCGGTTATTACCAGGTCGAACGCGCCGCCCAGGAGCATGTTCCAGCCATCCATGCCGTCCACGGCGATTGTGACTTCGTAGCCTCTGTTTTCAAGGAGCTTGCGCTCGACTTCGCGGACCGTGAGAGAGTCGTCCACCACGAGAACCCGCTTGTGCTTTGCGGGGCCCGCGGCCGGGCCGGGGCCGCCCACCTTGGCCGGGGCGCACTGGGTCAGGAGCTTGTCAATGGACCGGGCCAGGTCGTCCGCGTCCAGGATCAGCGCCGGAGCGCCGGACTCGAGCACCGCGCCCGCCGCCACGTTCGGGATTTTGCCCAGCCGCCTGTCGAGCGGGAGCACGACCAGGTCCTTCTGCCCGAGAAAGCGGTCAACGACCATGCCGTAGCGGCGTGCGCGGTCGTTGAGAACCGCGGCGAACACGGCGCCGCCGCCCTGCGCGCGCGGCGCCACGCTCAGAACCTGGTGCGCGGGAACAAGCCCGATGTTTTCTCCGTTGAACAGGCAGTATTGGCGGTCCCCGACGACGCGCAGGTCGCCGGGCTCCAGCGCGAGCACGTGCTCAACCTTCGACACGGGGATCGCGTAAGGCTCTCCGCCTATCTCCACCAGGAGCGCCCTCAGCACCGAGAGCGTGAGCGGGAGCTGGAGCAGGAACGTCGTGCCCTCGTTGTCGCGGCTTTCGACCCTGATCGAGCCGCCAACTTCGCGGATCATTGACTGGACCACGTCAAGCCCGACGCCCCGCCCGGACACTTCCGTGACCTGCTCGGCGGTGGAAAAGCCGGGCAGGAACAGGAAGTCGATGAGCTCGGCGCGGGTCAGCTTTTCAGCCATGCCGGCGGTGACGTAGCCCTTTGCGGCGACCTTGCTCCGGAGCGGCTCGACGGGGATGCCGCGGCCGTCGTCCGAGACCGATACAATCAGCATGCCGGCGCCATGACGCGCCTCCAGGACGATGCAGCCTTCCTCCGGCTTTCCCGCGGCCTTGCGCGCCGCGCTCGTCTCTATGCCGTGATCGAGGGAATTCTGGATAAGGTGGGTCAGGGGCGCGTCCAGCTTTTCGAGGATGTCGCGGTCAATGCGCGTTTCCGCGCCGCGGATTTCGAGGCGGACTTTCTTGTCAAACTTGCGCGCGAGATTCCGGACCAGCCGTGGAAAGCCATGGAGCCCGTCGGCAAACGGGCGCATGCGGCTTTCGATGACTTCCGAGTAAAGGTGGTCGGCCAGGTATTCCATGCGGCGGGAGAAGGCCAGGAGGCGCTCTATGCACAGGTCGGACATTTCCAGGATGCGGCCCGACTGGCGGAGCGCGTCTTCGAGCCGGGCCTTTAGCTCCGGCGCAGCGCCCGCGCCGCCGGGGGAGGCCATGGCCTGCTCAAGCGCGCCATTGAGTTCCTGGACTGATTTCCGGATCCTTGCCTGCAGCATGCCCAGCGGCTCCAGGGTGCGGGTCTGCACAAGGCTTTCGCCCGCCAGCCCCATGAGCCGCGTAAGGCTTTCGGCGAGCACGCGGACGAACTGGCTTTCGGCCTTTTCAGCCGGCATCGCGGCCGGACCGGGGCGGGCCGAAATCACAGGAACCGGCCCCGGCGGCCCGGGCGGAGTGCCCGGCCCGGCAGGGCGGCCGTCGAGGATCGAGCGCAAGTCCGCGGCGAGGCTCGCAAGAGAGCCGGCGGACTCGCTGACGCGGCCCGGAATGGCCGCGGCCGCGGCCCGGCCGAGCTGCAGGAAAACATCGTTGGCCTGGAGCAGCGTGTCGATGGCGGCGGCGTCGAGCTTTGTGCGCCCGGCCTGGGCGGCGGTGAAAACATCCTCCATGGCGTGGGCGAGGGTGACGCAATCCTTGAGCCCTACGATCCGCGCCGCGCCTTTGAGCGAATGCGCCGCGCGCATCAGCGGCTCAATGCGAGCCGGAGAGGAATCGGACTCCAGGTTCACCAGGCCGCTTTCGAGCGCGCGCGACTGGTTCTCGGACTCCGTGCGGAACAGGTCGAGCATGAATGCGTCCCCGCCGGGTTCCGGCTCGGCCCGTGCCGCCGCCGGGGCGGGCGCGGCCGCCGGGGCCGGGATTGACGCCGGCGTCCGGGAGAGGCTCTTGATGGCTTCCGTCAACTTGAGAACTTCGTCGTTCCGCGCTTCGAGGGCGGCCGGAATGTCGGCGGCCCTGGCCGCGGACAGGACCGCGAAAAGCCGGGCGGCCTGCTGCAGGGGCGGAACGCTGTCGCCGTCCAACGCGCGTTCGCCGCGCTGCGCCCCTGCAAAAAAGCCCTCGATTGCGCCGGCCAGGGCGGCGGAAGCGGGCAGGCTCGCTACGGCCGAGGCGCCCTTGATCGCGCGGGCCGCTCGAAAGAGCTTGTTAAGAAGCGCGTCCGGGGCGCCGCCGGCGTGCGGCTGTCCGAGCCCGTCGAGGAGCGCGGCGCCGTGCGTTTCCATCTCGGCCCGGAACAGCTCGAGAAGCTGGATATCCGCGGGAACGGCTTTCGGCGCGTCTGTCATGATGAAAGTGCCCGGTCGAATTCCTGGAACAGTCGGGCGTCATCGAGCAGCCCGACCCCGAGGCCGGAGAACTCGAACACGCCGCCGACCACTGGCGCGGCGGCGTGAGCGGCCGTGTCGGGCGGGGGCCGGACGGATGCCGCGGGAATCTGCCTGACGCCGAGCGCCTCGTCAACGGGGAACACGAAGCGCTCGCCGCCGCGGGCCACCACGAAAAGTCGCGTGCTGGCGCTCTCGCCCCGGCCGGCGCCCGGTTCGGGAAGGTTGATGGCGTCGGCGGCGGATACGCAGGGCAAAAGCTCTCCGTCAATGTTGACCAGGCCGAGGAAGACGCGGCCGGATTTGAGGGGCACCGTGTGGACGGGCTGCGCGTCCGCGGCTTTGCGGAAGCAGCTTGTCTTGAGCGCGAGCCACTCGCCGCGAAGGCGGAAGATGAGCACGGAAACCGGGTCGGACAGCCCGGTCTCCTTGGCCGCGGCAATGAGCCGGGTCCATTCCGCCCTGAACTCGGGGGGAATGGCGCGGTCGAACAGGCGGCGGCCGGCTTCGGAATAGCGCGGGCAATGGCGGCAGTGCGCATGTGCGGCGAGGTCGGGGCATGAGGCGTTGCCGAATACGCCGATGAGCTTCCAGCATTTTTCGGGGCGTTCGACGCTCATCTGCTATGGGTTCCCCGCGGTTCGCATTCAGGCGATTGGCGCCGGAACGCCGTGTCCCCGCCCGGCAACAGCCCTGTCCGGGGCGGGTGCGCGATTTGCCCGAGCCTTGACATTGTGCCCGCCATAAGGGTTGCGGCCCGCGGCCCGTTTGGATCATCGCCGCATGTCCGCGGCGCCGGTCCGGTCTTTTCGCATGGCCGTGAAATTCATGGTATCACGGCAATGCGACGACTGCAAGTGCGCATGTCCCGCCGGTTCCAGGCCCGCCCATCCGCGAGCGCCGGGCGGCGCAAAAGCCGCGGATGATAAGGCATCCCGCATTTTTCTCTTGCTTTGCCCGCGGAAGGCGTGTTTCATCGCAGCCGAACAACGCCGGGGAAGAAAGGTGTGAAGCGCGCCCCGCTCCGGCAGGGCGGGGCGCGCCTTCAACAGCCGGCAAAAAATCTGGAGAAAGCAGCCGTGAACACCATCGAAAAAGCGTTGATCCATGGGTTGTTTGTTCATATTCACCACAACATTGACAAGGTCATCGACTTCAAGCAGTTCAAGACGCTGAACGACCGTGTGAACAAGGTTTGGCCCGGCGCTCTCCTGGTGGGGCCTGATGCCAACGATGACGCGGCGGTTTTCCGGGTGCCGGGCATAAAAGGCATGTTCGTGGGCAAGATGGAAAGCCACTGCTCGCCCTGCGTGCCCCGTCCTTACGACGCGGCCGCCACCGGCGCCGGCGGCGCGATGCGCGACGTCGTGGCAATGGGCGCGCGCCCGATGTTCCTGATGGACTTCATCGGGACAAGGCCGCTGGACCGTGATGTGATCGTCGGGCCCTGCGGCTTTGCCGGAAAATGCACCTGCGGGAAATGCAGGGTGATGAAGAGCAGCGATCGGCTGAACATTATGATCCGGGGCGTCCGGGATATGTGCGCGCAGATGGGCGTATTCGTGATCGGCGGCGGCCTGTCCACTTCGTTCACCGATATCGTGCCCGCGGTGGTGGTGGCCGTTTTCGGAAAGCTGATGACCAAAAAGCCCCTCACGAAGCCGGCGAAAAAGGCCGGGGACAAGATCATCCTCATCGGCCAGACGAACAACGACGGCAACGACACCCTGTTCCGGGCCGGGCTGGCCGACGTCATGCGGCCGGCCGTGGCCCTGTTCAAGGAGGAAAAGGCGGTGATGGAGGCGGCGCTGGCGGCTTTCGCGACGGGCAAAATCCGGGCCTGCTCGGACCTGGGCGCGGCCGGCATCGGCGCGGCCGTCTGCGAGTCCGCCCGGTACGGAGGCCTGGGCGCAAGGGTTGACCTGTCGAAGGTTCCGGTGAAGGCCAAGTCTATTTCTCCGGAGGAGATATTGATCTGCGAGACACAGGGGCGGTTCATAGTGCAGACGGCGGCCAAGGACGCGGATGCCGTGGTGGCGGCGGCGCGGAAGAAGGTCAAGCATGTCCAGGTTATCGGCGAGATTACGGCGGACGACAAAGAGGTCTTTGTCTATGGCGACAAGCCCGTCGCGGTGATCCCCAATCGTCCGTCGAAGGCCGTCCTGGCGGCGTTGCGGAAAATGTAATCCCGCAAAATCCGGGATAATTGCCCTTGCCGCCGCGGGCGCCGGCGGGCCTGCGCGGCGCATGTCTTCTCTGCCCGCCTGGCGGAAAATTGTCCGCGAGAGGGCAGGGCAGCGGGCGCTATCGTGTTCCGATCCGGGCAAGTTCCCTGAGCGCGGACTGTGCGCAGGGGAGATCGGGGCAGCTGACCGACAGGAAGACCTGGTCGCGCGAGATGCGGTCCAGCAGGGGCCTTATTTGTTCCGGCGGGCAATAAATCAAAACTTTTTTGCCGCCCGCCTGGATGCGCTTGAACAGGTCTATCCAGTTGAGCGGGTCGCCGAATCCGGGGTTGGCCATTTTGGAGCCGGGCATCCACTGGATGAGGTGCAGGCTGTCAATGCCAAGAAGCAAGTCCAGGTGCCGGATTTGCTCCGCCCCGTCCATGTGATAGATGCCGTAATCCACGGCGCTGTAGCTGGCCGTCAGGTCGGGAACGACGAACTCGGCGAACATGTCCGGCGAAATCATGACGCTCATGTCGCACTGCGATGACACGACGCGGCCCGGCGCCCATACATCCATCCAGTCTATTCCGCCCTCCTGCCGGCCCTTGAACAGGTCATAGCCTTCGTCGCACAGCCGTTTGATCCATGGCGCCATCCGTTGAAGCGCGGCCTTTATCGCACCGGGCCGGTCCAGGAGTGCCGCCAGGGCCGGCTCGTTGCCGAGCAGGCCGCATATGACGTCCATAAGGGCCAGGAGGTTGAAGTTGTTATGCGTCAGATAGCGCCCCCCGGAGCGATCCAGCGACATTTGGGTCAGGCGCTTGAAGAGCTGCAGCCAGCGGTTGGCCGGGTCCAGCCGCAGATTTGCGAGCTCGTCAACGCTGTTGAAAGCCGGATCGTACCACGTCGTGTCGGCGGTGAAATGCGGATCGCATCCGAGGAATGCGAGGCAGAACATTGGGCCGCAGTAGACGAAGTGCGACGGGAACGCCTCGGCGCCGAAAAACCGCCGCTCAAGGCCGTATTCCAGGTTGTTGAAAACCGTGCCGGGGTCGGTGTATTTTTCCGGCACCTTGCAGATGTACGAGGCCGTGCGCGGGCTTTCCGGCGCGACCGGGGCATGTATGGCGGCCGGCACGCGATCGATCGGCCTGCCGGTCCACCAGGCGGTCATGCGCTCCTGCGCTTCGCGCCAATCCGGCTTGAAGGTGCACATGTTCGGGTTCATGCGGCGTGATCGCCCGGTTTCACCTCTGGCCAATGGCGACCAGATACGAATAGAGATAGGCGTAATACTCGTTGACGGCTGCGTTGTACGAGTACGAGTCGGCGGTCTCGAACGAGTAGGCGGCCGATGCATACAGGTTTGCGTTGTATGCGTATAGATAGGCGTAATATGCGCAGCCGAAGTCTGAGCCGTAGGCGGCGTCGTAGGCGTACGCGTAGTATGCATAGTAGCGGGCGTATCCGGCGTAATACTGTGCGTAGGCAAGGTATCCGTAGTAGTCGTATGCGTAGTAGTAATAGTACGCATAGATGGCGTAGAATTCACCGTTATACGCATAAACGTACGCATAGTAGGCGTTCGGATTCGGCTTCGGCGGCGGGCTGGAATTCATTGCCAGCGAGTGGGTCCATGTATGGCTGCTTCCGCGGTAGACCCAGTTGTAGGTGTTGACCGTGGGCCCGTACCAGGGATCCATCAGCGTCACCGTTGAGCCGTCAACGCCTTGGGCGACGACGACGTGGCCGCCGCCGCCATCCCAGCCCCAGCGGATCACCGGAGGCCTGGATGCGTTGATTTCGCCTGTAAGCGCGGAGAGCGAAAGCGCGCTGTTAAAAGGCGTGGTCGGAATTCCTCCGAAATACGCGAGGATCATGTCTATCCCGCGGTGGGTGGAGTCGCCGCCGTACAGGTAGTTCGGGATGTTCTGGCCGCCGGTGCCGTATTGCGCGATTGTCGTCTGCGATTGCGATATTCCGTAGAATTCGAGATTTGCCTGGGAACATGCGGCCCAGCACCATTGATCCTTTTCCTGGTATTTCTGGGGGACGGAAAGGACTCCGCCCATGACATGCGAGGCGAAGCCGGATGCCAGCATGGCAAGGGCAACACCGATTCGGAAGCGGGACGATGATTTCATATTGCGCCTTTCATTGTGGGTTGTCCCTGATATTGTTGAGCTTTGCTGATGGCGGAGACCAGGTTTTCGCCCAGTCTTCCGGCTTTCAGGATATCCTTCTGCTTCAATCCCTTGTGGGTGATCTCGCCGGCGTAAAGGGTTCCGACGACCCTGGCGTTCAGTGAGCGTTTTGCCAATTCCTTCATCTGGCTGGTGGCAATGTCGCAAAGCATGCGGAGCCACGCCGGCATTCCCCCGGCGGCCGCGATGGTGACGGCAAAGCGCCGGCGGTCAATGAACCTGGGAACAGGGAGCCCCTTTATCCAGAGAAGCTTGCCCTTGGACGAGCCGGCGGTGTATGCGCACCTCTCGAAGAATGTCTTGAAAATCGCGTTTGCGTGGCCGCTGCTGACCTGCGTTGCGATAATGAAGCCGTCGGCGGCCTTGAGCTTCGGAAGTATCCATTTCATGTCGTCGTCAAGCGGGCATTTGCCTATTGGCGAATCGGGATCCCTGTAGCATGCCATGCAGAACGAGCAGTGCCTGATGTTGAGGCCTGCAAGATCAAGGCGCTCAATCGCCGCGCCTTTTTCAGAGGCGCTCCTGGAAGCCGCATCCACCAGGGTTGACACAGCCCCTTCCTTCCTGGGGCTCGCATTGATGACAACTATGTTCATGAATGCCTCCTGCTGCCCATGCGGGAGCGCCTTTCAACTTCAAATTATTGCCCGTTCACGGCCTTTGGTCAAATGTTTTGTCCTTCGCGCGCCAATCCGGCTTGCCTTGAACATGGCGTCCATGGCCGCCCTATCCGCGGGCGGGCCCGCTCCTGCCCTGTTCGAGCCGGTGCTTGCGGGCCAGGATCATATTGCGAACCAGCACGATGTGGGCGCGCAGGTTGTAAAGCTGGTCGGCGTATCCGAGCGGCACCATTACGCGCAGCACCTCGCGCTCGACCCCTTCGATTTCATCCAGCAGCGCCAGGGCGGCTGCGGCGTCCGCGCCCTCAACGCGGGAATCGATCGAGTACAGCCTGCGGTACCAGCGCGTGATCTTGCCGCGTATCCTCCAGTTCAAGGTGGGCGGAACGATCTTGAAGATCGGCATCAGAAGCACGAGCAGCGGGACGACCAGTATCTTGACGCGGTCCACGGTGGTTGCCAGCCAGAATGGAAGGAAGCGCTGCAGCACCGGCGGCCCGTGCTTGAAATAACGCTGCGCGTCGCGGCTGAGGGGGAAGTCCAGGTAGAGCGGAGACGGGAATTGGCCCGGGTCGGAGAGGAGGTCGCCCGAGGCGTGCACCGCGGCCGCGGCCTGGAGCATGAGGTCGGCCAGGGCGGGATGGAAGGTGTCGCGCGCGACCAGCGTGGCGGCCGGCGAAACCAGCGCAAGGTCTTGCGGCGGCCGGTCGTGGGCGAGGTCTATGACGCCCCTCGGGAGGCGCACGGCTTTGAGGAACCGGAAGCGGCGCGCGTATGCGTCAGCGCGGGCGAAGCTGAAAGGCGCGACGCGGTTGTCGGAGAGCAGGCGCTTGACGATTTCCGCATCTATCGAAGCTACTGTCATCATCGCGTCCACGCGGCCGTCCAACAGCGCCTCCACCGCGTTGGAGCCGCCAAGCGGCAGCAGGCCGGGCGCCTGCCGGCCGATCCCGTTGGCCTCGAGCAGTCTGAGCGAAAGCTCATGCGTGCCGCTGCCTTCAAGGCCGATGGCGACGCGCTTGTCTTTGAGGTTGCCAAATACGGCCGCGGTCGTTCCTTCGCGCAGCAGGACCCACAGCGGCTCGAGGCAGACGGAGCCGAGCCCGGCCAGGCCGGGCGCCACGGCGTCACCGGCCACGCCGCCCTGGATGAGGGCCACGTCAACGCCGGATACGGGATCCCGGAGCAGGCGCAGGTTCTCGACTGTGCCGGAGGTTTCGAGCACTTCCACGCGCACTCCGCGCTGCTCCAGGAATTGCGCATAGCGCAGCGCAAAGGCATAATAGGCGCCGCCCTTTGCGCCGGCGGCAAGCCTGAAGGTTTTGGGCGGCGGTGGCCCGACAAACTGCCAGGCCACGAAAAATCCCGCCGCGGCTATGATGAAGGCAAGGCCATAAACTGACCAGAGTGATCCTGATACGCGGCTCATGCGATCCTTTCTTCCCCGCGCCGGGGAATTCTTCGCGATGCCTGTCCGGCGCCCGTGCCGGGGCGGGGGCGTTGCCGGCTGCGCCGGTTCATACGCTCCCACGCAATGAATAATATCCCGGCCGCCACGCAACACAAGCGCGAATCTCGGGCTCGTTGCCCCCGGGCCGCAGGGCTGCGCCAAGAAAGCCATAAGCCCGGATCGCGAGGACGCTCGGCCTCCATTTCCTCCTGTGTTTCGTTTCCACTGGAGGGCGGCGGGCCTCCGCCGCCGTCCTTGACGCAGCCCGGCCCCCGGGCCGGGCCGGGCAAGCGGAGGATTGCCTTGCGCCAGCAGGCGGGCCTGCTATCATGTTAAGCATGAAAACAGAAAGCACCGGCAATAAGCAGAAGTTCATCATCGCGGGCCTGGGCAACCGGGGCCGTGATTCGTTCGCCCGCGCGCTGCTTGCGTTTCCCAACCGCGGCATTCCGGAGTTCAGGGAGCGCGCCGAGATAGCCGCCTTCGTTGACATCAACATCGAGCGGGCGCGGGTGGCAAACCTGGTGCTGGGCGCGGCGATCCCGGCTTATACGACCATTCAAGAGGCCGCGGCCCGGCATCCGGCGGACTGGGCCATTATCACCACGGTCGACCGCACGCACGCGGACCTGGCGGTCGCGGCCCTGGGTCTTGGCCTTGACGTTTTTCTGGACAAGCCCATGGCGACCAGCGTTTGGGAATGCAACCGGATCATCGAAACAAGCAGGCGGTGCGGGCGGCGCGTGATTGTGGGGCACAACCTCCGCTACTACGAGCACATGCTAGCGCTGGCAAAAATTGTCAGGAGCGGGGCCATAGGCGAGGTGCAGCAAGTCGAGGCGGGCGAAGTCCTGGACTTCGATCACGGCGGCTCTTATTTTCACCGGTGGCATTCGGAATTCGACAAGTCCGCCGGCTTGATGAATCACAAGTGCTGCCACCAACTTGACTTGATCAACTGGGTGATCGAAGACCGCCCGGTCGCGGTGTCGGCCATGGGCGCCCGGAATTATTACGTGCCGCGGCCCGGCCTCAAGAACGGGGCGCGTTGCAGCGAGTGCGCGATCGCGCGGCAATGCCCGCATTTCTGCGACCTTGACGCCAACGACAGGCGCTACCGCCGGATGTACGTCGACGTGGAGCACGTCGATGGCTACATCCGGGATGCGTGCGTGTTCAGCGACCGGAACACGATAAACGACCGGGAGACGCTGAACATCCGCTATTCCCGGGGAGCGACGGCATGCTTCAGCATGGTCACCTACGCGCCGCGCGAATACAATTACTACAATTTCACGGGCCATGAAGGCAGGCTGGAATACAGCGTTGCCTTCGATCCGAAGGCAAAGCCCGGGCAGGGGACGGGCGGCGCCGAGACGGGCTTTGCCACGAACGAGGGCAGGCCTCAAATCCGGCTGTTTCACAAGGACGGCGCCGTCGAGTTTGTCGATGTGCAAAAGCTGCACGAGGACTACGGGCACGGCGGGGCGGACGTCAAACTCATCGCCAGCCTGCTGGGCATCGAGCTGCCGGGCATCGACCCGATCCAGCGCGCGACTCCGGAACAGGCGCGCGACGCGGTTGCCATTGCCGACATGGCCGCCCGCTCCATTGCCCGGAACGGGAGCTGCGTGGCGTTCGAGGAGACCGGCCGCGACTTTCCGCCGTTCCCGCCCAGCGCACGGCGTCCGGGCTGAGCCTGGGGATTGCCGCGGCGCGGCGAATCCGACGATTTTTTTGTGCTTGTATTGTTCATCCCCCGGCGTGTAGTTTATGCGGTGACTCAACTTCTTGCCGCACGGATACCGAGAAGCACATGCGCAATATAATCCGCCTGATTTGCCTGGTGCCGGCAGCCGCCATGATGCCGTGCCTTATTGTCGGCTGCAGCTCGGTTAAAGCGCCGCAAAGCGCTGCAGCGCCATGGGCGCCGCCCGCGGCAGAGACGAACCAGCCAGTCTGCCGCCAGGCCCCGCGCGCCGTGCCGGCCGGGCCCGCGAGCCTGGCCGAGCTTGTGCTGGCGGCCTTGAGCAACAGTCCGACAACTGTGCAGGCGTGGCAGGCCGCGCGCGCGGCTGAGGCGGCGCGCCGCCAGGCAACGTCGCAATATTACCCCAGCCTGGAGGTTTCCGGCCAGGCGTCTGAACAAAAAAGCGACGCCACGGGCCAGGACATCAGGACCACTTCCTACGGCCCGGCGGCCAATCTGACGTGGCTGCTTCTTGATGCGGGCGGGCGCGGCGGCCGGATCGAATCGGCGGAGCAGGAGCTTGTCGCCGCGAATTTCAACTACAACAGGGCCTGGCAGGACCTGCTGCGGGACGTGGCCTCGGCATATTACGCCCTTTACAGCGCTCAGGCCTCGGTTCAGGCCGCCAGGGACAACGTGGAAGCCACGGACAAGACCTACCAGGCGGCAAGGCAGAAGGAGGCGGCCGGGCTGGCCACGCGCCTTGATGTCCTCACGGCCAGGTCCGACTACGAGGAGTCGCTCTCATCCCTCGAAAGCGCAAAGGGCGCCGCGCTCAACGCGCGCGGAAGCCTGGCCGTTGCCGTGGGCCTGCCCGCGGACACGGAATTGCAGATCGCCCCGCCGTCCGGCGAGCCACCGACACGGCTCACCCAGGAGTCTGTCAGAGCTCTCGTGGATTCCGCGCTTGGCCTCCGGCCGGATGTCGCGGCACGGCGCGCGAACCTCAATGCCAAACTTGCCGAAGTTCAATCCGCGAACTCGGGCTTGTGGCCCAGCCTGAGCGTCGGCGCCCAGGCCGGCAAAACCTGGAACAGCTACGACCTCGACTCGATCGAGGACAACGACTCCTACACGTACATGGGATACCTGGCGCTGAAATGGCAGATATTCGACGGGTTCCTGACCGTTGCAAAAAAGCGCAAGGCCCAGGCCGAAGCCGAGGCCGCGCGCGCGGCGCTCATGGCCTCGGAGCTGGCGGCCAGCTCGGACGTGTGGTCGAGCTACCAGGATTTTCAGACCGCGATCCAGAAATACGCCTTCAGCAAGGCCTACCTTGAAAGCTCAAAAGAATCATACGACCTCGCGCTGGAAGGCTACGACGCAGGGCTCAAAAGCATCCTGGACCTGCTAAACGCCCAGAGCAAGCTTTCAAGCGCGCGCAACCAGATGATTCAGAACGAAAAGGACCTTTACATGGCGCTCGTCAAGCTTGCCCACGCCGCCGGGCGCATCACCGTCCAGGATGTAAAATGAGGCGGACGCGCCCGGCCTCTGTAAATCCGGCGCGCCCGGGAGTGGAGGAACCATGGTCACGCGAAAAGGATTGATGGGGATCGGAATGGCCGCAATTCTGGCCTCCGGCCTGTGCGGCTGCCTGAGGGAGAAGCCGGCGGAGACGCAGGAGCGGCCGCCCGCGGCGGTGCAGACCGCGCTGGCGATACAGACCAATGTGCCCAGGGTCTTGCTCGCGTTCGGCCGGATCGCGGCGGCGGAAAACGTGGACATCATACCACAGGTCACCGGCAAGCTCCTCGAAGCGCATTTCAAGGACGGCGCCAGGGTCAAGGCCGGCGACAAGCTCTTCACTATAGACCCGCGCGAGTTCAAGGCTGCCCTCGACAAGGCCGAGGCCACCCTGGCCTCCGACCTGGCCGGCCTGAAGATGAAGAAGGCCACGCTCGAGCGCAACGCACGGCTGGTCGAAAAAAACCTTATATCGAAGGAGGACTTCGAGAAGGTTCAAACCGAGGCGGACTCCGCGGAGGCGCAGGTGCGCATTGACAGGGCAGCGGCGGACCTGGCCAGGATCAGCCTGGAATATTGCACGATTGTCGCGCCCATGAACGGAATCGCCGGCAAGCGTCTTGTGGACCCCGGCAACATCGTCAGGGCCGGCGAGACCAGGCTTGTCAATCTCCGGAAACTCGACTCGCTCTATGTCGATTTCTCGGTTTCGGAAGACCAGCTCTCCCTGATTCGCGCAGCCATGGGCAGGGGCGTTCTTGACGTCGAATTCATGCCGGAGCGCGAGCTTAACAGGGTTAGAAAGCTGGCCGAAACGAGCGGCGCGGCCGGCCTGGACGCCGCGTTCAGCAGTTACGAGGAAAAGGGGTACGACGCGCAGCTCGTGTTCCTCGACAATACGGTCAGCGACGCCACCGGCGCCATAGCCATGCGCGCGCTGGCCACCGAGCGCCTCGACGAGCTCTGGCCGGGCCAGTTCGTGCGCCTGGGCCTGAAAGTCGAAATCAGGCCGAACGCGGTGATCGTGCCGGCCAACGCGATCCAGAGCGGCAAGAACGGGCCATACGTGTTCGTGGCAAAACCGGACGGGACCGCGGAATACCGCCTCGTGAAGGAGGCGTTCACCTGGGCCAACTACATCGTCGTTGAGAGCGGGATCAATCCGGGCGATCGGGTGGTGACTCTGGGCCAGATGGGGCTCTACCCGGGCGCAAGAATCATTGAAATGCCCGCCGGCCAAACGCCTGACGCGGCCGGGAATGGCGCGGGCGCATCGGGGGCCGCGCAGCCGGCCGTTAAAACCGAAAAGACCGGCGGCGGGGAATAGGCGAAACGGGCTGAACCGCGAATGAATGTTTCTGAAATCTTCATCCGCAAGCCGATCATGACGACCCTGTCGACGGTCATGATCGTCGTCGCCGGCATTGCCTGCTATTTCCAGCTGCCGATCAGCAGCCTGCCGAACGTGGATTACCCGGTGATCCAGATTTCGGCGGCCTACCCGGGCGCCTCGCCCTCAACCATGGCTTCCGCGGTGGCCACGCCGCTCGAAGCCGAGTGCATGCAGATCAACGGCATCACGTCCATCATCTCGGACAACGGCCCGGGCTACACGACCATCACGATAACGTTCAACCTCAGCCGCAACATCGACCTGCTCGCGCCGGACGTCCAGGCCGCCATCTCCCGCGCCCAGAACAACCTGCCCTCCGACCTGCCGACGCCGCCTACCTATTCGAAGACCAACCCTTCGGATGCCCCGGTGATGTACTTGATAGTGTCGTCCGAAACGCTCACCGCGGGACAGCTGTACGACTACGCCAAGCGCCTTATCGGTAACCGCATCAACACGCTGGACGGCATTTCCAAGGTGCAGATCTACGCGGCCAAGGCGGCCGTGCGCGTGCAGGTTGACCCCCGCAAGCTGGCCTCGGTCGGGCTCGGACTCAACGACGTGGCGCAGGCGCTCAAGGGCGGAACTGTTTCCATCCCGGGCGGAAGCCTCGACGGCGACTCGCACACTTTTTCCATCGAGCCCCAGGGCCAGCTTCGAACAGCGTCGGAATACGCTGAGCTGATCCTCTCCTTCCGGGACGGCGGCCCGGTCCGGTTGAAGGACGTGGCCACCTGCGTGGACAGCGTGAACAACGACATCGTGGACGTGCGTTACGGCGTGCCGGGCAAGCCGGTTCAGCACGGCGCGATCTGCATGGCCATTTCGCGCCAGGCCGGCGCCAACACCGTCGCGGTCTGCCGCAACATCCTCGACACCGTCGAGAAGCTCCGGGGCGAAATTCCGCAGTCCGTCAGCATCGGCCTGCTCCACGACGCCTCGGAACCCATTAAGGAATCGATCGAGGACGTCGAGATGACGATAGTCATCGCGATCGCGCTGGTCATCATCATCATCTTCATATTCCTGGGCAGGCTCCGCGAGACGATCATCCCGGCCGTCACGATCCCGATTTCCATCCTGGGTACCTTCGTGCTCATGGCCGCGTTTCATTTCAGCCTCGATACGCTCTCCCTCATGGCCATCGTGCTCTCGATCGGGTTTCTCGTGGACGACGCCATCGTGGAGCTCGAGAACACGGTCCGCCACATCGACGCGGGCATGAAGCCCATACCCGCCGCGGTAAAAAGCGTGAACGAGATCAGCATAACCGTGATCTCGACCAGCCTGGCCCTCATAACGGTTTTCGTGCCGCTCGTGTTCATGAGCGGAATCGTGGGCCGCAACTTCCGCGAGTTCGCCCTGACCGTCATTTTCGCCATTTCCGTCTCGCTGCTGCTCGCCCGGACCCTGACGCCCATGATGTGCGCGCGCATCCTGACGCCGCAGGGCGAGCACCGCAACCGCCTCCAGCTGTTCATAGACCGCTACGTCGGCGCGATCACCCGGGGCTACGGCGTTATGCTCGCCTGGACGCTGCGCCGCAAGCCGCTCTCGGCCCTCGCATGGGCCGCCTGCATCGCCGGCACGCTCTGGCTTATGGTCACGCTGCCAAAGGGCTTCCTGCCCGCCGGCGACAGCAGCATGATCCAGGGCGTGATGATGAAGCCCCTGGGCGCATCGTCCGAGCAGATGAAGGCGTTTCAAACCAAGGTCACGGACCGCGTGCTCCAGGACTCGAACGTGGACCGCATGATCTCAATTTCAGGCCACCAGACCGGCCCGGACCAGAGCATGGGCTTCCTCTACGTTCACCTGAAGCCGACACGCAAGCGGGATCCCATTGACAGGGTCATCGCCGGTATGGCCCCGAAGCTTTACATGCCGGACGGCTTCACGTTCATGATGCCCATGCCGGTCCTCAAG
>JAAZAB010000398.1 GCA_012514555.1 Lentisphaerota bacterium | reverse complement strand
GCACATCCACGCGCGGGTCCCGGATGGGCGCGATGCCCTCGATGCATTCGCCCTCCTTCAAGCCGGCGGGGACTTCCCTTCCGGTCAGCAGCGTGAAAAAGGTTTTCTTGCCCGATTTCTCAAGGCCCAGCAGCGCGAATTTCATGGAAATGCTCTTTCGGTATTGTGTTCGCGTTCATTCGCGGCTCGCGGCGCCCTGCCCCGCGTCCCCGGCGCGCCGCCTGTACAGGCGCAGCAGCGTGCCGGCCTGGCCGAAGTCCGGGACGTCGCGGACCGGCTCGTAACGCCGTTCCACGATGGCGCGGAAGCGCGCCTCCTCTTCCGGGGGAACGGGATCGATCCGCGGGGAGCGGATTGCAAACGCGTAGCCGCTCAGCGCCGCGACGGGCGCGTCGCATGTTTCAAGGAGCGCCTCGAACTGCTCGCGGTTCAACACTTTCATGCGCGCGGCGGCGGCCGGATCAAGCCCGGGAAAATAGCTGAACTGCCCCATCTCAAGGTCGCGCGGGATCGCCATGCCCGACTCCACGGCGAGGTACGGGTCCTGGGTGAGCAGCAAATCGCCCGGCCCGGCCAATGTCCGCAGGTATGCGCCAACCTCCTGCAGCCTGGCAAGCGGCGCCTGGTCCTTCATGCGCCACCATATCCGGTCGCGCTCCCCTATGAACCAGCCCTGGTTGATGGGCGAAGAGCCCGAGGCTGCTGCGCAGGAGAGCAGCACCGCCATGCAGAGCCAGGGCACCGCGGCCTCCTTCCAGCCAGCGACAAGGCGCACGGCTGCCGCCGCAAGCGCTGCCGCAAAGAGCGGATACGCCACCACCTGGTAGTCGTCGTATGGAAACGGCGCAGAGGCATGAACAAGCGTCAGCGCCGCGGCGCACGCCCATACGAGCCCCCCCAGGGCCGGGCGCGGCGCGGCGTCCCCGGCAGGCGCCGGGCTTGCCAGTCCAAATCCCCGCGCGAGGACAATTGCCGCCCAGGCCGATGCCGCCACGAAATACGCCTGGACCATGCGCGAGAGGAACCCTGCCTTGTACGCCAGCATTTCGCCGAGAGCGCCGCTTTCGCGCAGCGTGTGATACTTCACCACGAAGAACCAGAACCCCTCCGGCGCCGCCAGGAAAAAGGGAAGCAGCGCCATTGCGCCGGCCGCGGCCGAGCCAAGCGCATACCAGAGCCAGGCGTGAAAGCCGAGGCGCCTCGCGCAAAGGACCAGGTATGCAAACGCAAGCGCCGCGACCACACCGATCGAAGAGCGCGTTCCGGCGGCCGCCACCACCGCGGCGCCGGCAAGCGCGGCGGCCCACCTGCTGCGGCGCGATTCCGCGACGGCCAGGAGCCACAGGCCGCCGGCCAGCGCCAGCCCGGCCAGCGCATAGGTCTTGACGACCGTGCAGTAGTATGACTGGTAGACGTTCACCGCTATCAGCGAGAACGCAACCAGGGCCGCGGCGCCGCGCCGGCCTTGCGGCGCAAGCCGCCCGGCCAGGGCGGACGCAAGGCACGCGCCGGCCAGGCCCAGCAGGGCGGTGAACGCCCTGCCGGCCGCAAGGCCCCAGCGATCCGTAAGCCCGGACACCGCCGAATAAACAGCCGGCATGACCGGCCCCTGCATGAACGCGAAGTCGCGATAGGGCATCTGCCCCTCGGCAACCAGCCGGGCCGCGTACAGGTACCAGCCCTCGTCCTGGTTAAGGTCGCCCAGCGCCAGGTTTGCGCCCGTCAGCGCAAGGGCGGCCAGCGCCGCAATGCCCAACCCGATTCTGTACGCTGCGCGCGTCACGGCAGGCTTTCCCCCGCAGCGCCGGCTGCCTCGCCCGCGGCCCCGTTCGCATTGGTCGCGCCGCCCTGCCGTTCGCCGCCCTTCAGCCCGCCCAAGAGGGCGCCAAGCGCCTCATGCGCCGCCCCGCCGGGGCCATCGCCGCCGGCAGGGCCGGAAGACGCGGCGTTCGTGCCCTGGCTGGAAAAAGCCTTGACAATCGACATCAGGTTTTTCGGGTCCAGCAGCGCCTGTTTCACGGCGTCCTTGAAATCCATTTCAGGCGCCTGCAGCGAGCCGCCAATGGGAATCGTGACCGTCATCTTTTCAGGGCTGACGCCCCCAAACTGGCGCCGCAGCGCTCCGGACAGCGTCAGTTTTTCAATGGCCAGTGTCAGATGGGATTCTTCCCGGTCAATTTCGCCGCGCCGGCACACCAGCTTGAACTCGCCGCTCGCGCGCCCGTCCTCGACATACGAGCCTTCAAGGTATGGCTTGAACAGCTTGAGCTCCACTTCATTGAAAGCCCCGTCCAGTTCGAAAGTGGGCCGATTCGGGTCAACGATGGGCGCCACTTTCCCAAACGCGGCAAATGTGCAGCTGGACGGACAGGAAGCCAGGCTCGCCTTGACCGTGACCGAACCGCTCATCAGGTCGGCATCCCCGAACGTGGCGATATCCTTCATGCGGATGCTCGCGTCCAGCGCCAGGCTGAACGGCCCGCCGGCCCCTTCATCCGCCAGCGCGCCCTGCAGCCGGCCGGGCATGTGGTCAATGTATTCGATCCGGCCCCGGATGACTGCGCCCGAGAGATGGATTCCAGGCGCGGGCCCGGAATCCTGCCCCTGCTCAGGCGCCTGCGCTGCGCCGCGCTTCCTTTCCCCGGCTTTCCCGCCCGGCCGGGGCCTGGCGGCAAAAGCCTGCGCCAGCTTCTGAACGTTCTTGTCGCCTTCTGCGTTGCGGACAATGGTCAGAACCCCGTCCTCGACGGCGAGGCTCTTAACCTGTTCTATCCTGCCGCGCGCAAGGCCGGATAGCCCGATGTTAAGATTGCATGAGCCGACTTTAAGGAGAACCGGCTCGTCAAAACCCGCGGGATTGCCAACCGCCACGCCCTCAAGCAGGGCGGCCCCGGACAGCAGCCTCACCCCGGTCCGCTGGATTTCGAGCGCCACCCCCGTTTTCTCGCGGAACGCCGGAGCCGCATATTTCCGGATCGCGCTGTTCAGGCCATATTCAAGGAACGCCCGCAAGCCGATGCCCGCCGCCAGCAAGGCCAGCAGCAAAACCGCAAGCGCGATCTTTTTTTTCATTTTGTCATCCCGCGTTTCAGATGGCTTTCAATATCTTCAACAGGCGCGGCTCGTCCCCGGCCTCCAGCTCGGGCGAAACCACCGACAGGCTCATGCGCGCTCCGGACAGGAACTCCCTGGCCAGGGCCTGCACGTCCCTTGCCGTAACCGCGCGCACCGCGTCCGCCGCCTCTTCCGCGGTAATGTTCCGGCCGTAGGACACCAGGTTTTCCCCGATCCACATCATCTGGCTTGACGGGGTTTCCAGAGACAGGCGCAGCTGGCCCAGAATGTATTCCCTGGCCCGCGCAAGCTCGCGCGGGCCCACGAGGTCATCCTTGAGCCGGCGCACCTCGCGCGCAATGAGCGCAAGGGCGCGGCCGCCGTGGGCCCGCTCCAGGCCCGCGCAGATGACGATCGCGCCGGTCTCCGCAAAGAGAGTGAAGCTGGAACTGACCGAATAGGCCAGGCCGTGCTTCTCGCGGACCACCTGGAACAGGCGCGAGCTCATGTTCTCGCCAAGCACGACGCTCAAAACCTTCATGGCATAGCGGCGCGGGTCATGCCGCCCGAAGATGCGGAATCCCAGCGCCATCTGCGTCTGTTCGACTTTCTTCTTCTGCAGAACGGCCCGGCCCTGGGGCATGCCGTCCTTCACCGGCGCGCAGCGCGGCGCCGGAGCGCCGCCCAGCCGGCCCGTAAGCGCGGCCACCCGCTCCACGCAGGCGTCATGCTCAACGCGCCCGGCAAAGGCGAAAAGGGTGTTCCCCGTGACGTACCTCCGGGCCTTGAACTCCACTATGTCGCTGCGCCGCATGGCGGCGATCGTTTCCTCGTTTCCGACGAGCGGGCGGCCCAGCTCGTGGTCCGGCCAGAGCAGCTCGTTCAGCGACTCGTTCACCACCTGGTCCGGCCGGTCCCGGTACATCATCATTTCCTCAAGGATTACGCTCCGCTCCTTTTCGATGTCATCCCGCGCGAACCTCGGGTTGATTGTCATGTCGCACAGGATGCCGAGCACCTTCCATGCGTGGTTGCATGCGACCTTGGCAAAATAGCAGGTCAGGTCCTCCTGCGTGAACGCGTTGAAATAGCCGCCCCTGCCCTCGATGGCCCGCGAAATATCGCCGGCCGTAAGGGTTCTCGTGCCCTTGAACAGCAGGTGTTCGATGAAATGGCTCACCCCGCTGATGCTCTTCGGCTCATAGCGCCCGCCGACGCCGACGAACACGCCCATTGCCACGCTTTGCACGTGCGGCAGCGCGGCGCTGGCCACCCGTATCCCGTTCGGCAGCCTTGACTCTTTGGCATCCACAAGCATGGTTAGCCCGGATTTTGCGTTTGAAAAATGAACAATACTTATAATGGGTAAACCATCAGGTTTTTACAACT
>JAAZAB010000397.1 GCA_012514555.1 Lentisphaerota bacterium | reverse complement strand
ATAGTCGCGCCTCCTGTCTGTTCGTGTTACCGCTTACAGACTATGCCATAATCAACGCTTGCATGTCAACTGGATTTATAGGAGGATCAGACTATCTCGAATCGGCGTAAAAAGTGCGAAAGTCCACACTAAGTATTCACACAAGGAGTTGATGGTGAAAACGAGACAGATGTTCGCAATACTGACTGTCGCCGGACTAGGCGGGGCTGTCCTCGCCGGGTCCGAGCCGGCCGCTCCGAAGCCGCTGACACTCCAGCAGCAGATAGTCGAGCTCGACAAACGGGGGCTGACAGCGTCCGCCCTGGCCGCGGAACTTTGGAAACTTGAAAAAGCGGCCAAGACACCTGACGCCAAGCGCGCGATCTATGGCCGCTTTCTGACGCATTACACGCCGGCCTATCACGGCCGCAATCTTAAAAATGTCCATTACGACAATGCCAAGGCGAACTTATACGGCGACAAGCTTCTCGCCGTCCTGCTTGAACAGGCGCAAGAGAAACCGGATGACTGGTCTTTCCTCATGGCACTGCGCCGCCCGTTCAACAACCCCGAGCATCGCAACTTCCACGCCTCCCGGCGGGCGAAGATCGAGGAGATGCTTGAGCAGCAAGCCCGGACCGACGCGCAGAAGGCGGAAATCATGTTGATCCGGAATAAGCCGGATGCGGTGATGGCCCTGGCCGGCGCGACGTCGACACAGAAAGTCGCGGCGATCGCTCAGCTTCTGGATAATGTAAACTACGGTGCGCGCTGGCGCGGCTACTATATGGACACGGACAATCCGCTTACCGACGCGCGTTGGAAGCAGATGGAGTCCGAAGAACTCCGCCTCGCCGATAAACTGGTCGAAATGATCCCTGGCGATGCCTATGCCTGCGTCCGGGCCGGCGAGGCGTATTACATTCAGGGCAAGGCCGGCAAGGCGGAAGCATACAGCCGGAAGGCGTATGAAATCTCGGGCACCGGGACCATGTTGCGTGCAGGCGCGCTCATCGGCCTGGCCAATGCCGCGATCCTGAAGGGAGACAAGGCCGCGGCGCTGAAGGCTTGCGAGGAAATCCTGGCGTCCCCGTACCCGCCACCGCCGAAAAATAGCCGTAACGGGGGCGACAAGTACGGTTCGTACGTGTTCTGGGCTAATCCGCGGATGCAGGCGTACTTGCTGGCGCCGCTGCTCAAGGGCGGCGACTTCGACGGATTTCAGCTTCCCTGGTACACGGGTTGCGAGGTGTATCCCACCGCGCGCGAGGCCGATTACACGCTGGACTTCATTCCGCTCAAGACCGTGACTCTAGTGGCTGGCGGCGGCCTGGCAGCGGATGACTTGCGTCTTGAGTTCCTGCGCCGGAAACTGGAACGCATTGGCGTGAAGGTCTTTGTCCAGAAGACGCCGGCGCCCGGCAGTTTCCCGGTCCGGATAAACACTGACGAAGCGCCCGCGGCGCCGGAGAAGGCACAAGGCTATGCCCTGAAAATCACGCCGGACGGCGCCTGGATTCGCGGCCATGACAAGCTGGGAACCTCTTACGGCGCGGTAAGCTTTATCCAGATGATTGACCACGAGGGCCCGGCGAAAATCCGCTGCGGCGCGGTGCGCGACTGGCCCGAATATATTGGCCGCGGCTTTAAGCAGGGCCGAAATATTCATAATCCGAACCTGCTGGAATTTGCCCTGCTTGGCAAGTTCTCCTGCGTCGAGGAGCAGAGCGGGTCGTCTCTGACCTATCGCGCGCTTGGCGGCGACATGCCCTGGACGCCGCTGATCAAGTTCGGCGCGCTCGAAATGGCGCGCATTTTCACCGCGTTCGGGGTGAATCTCTATTTCGGCCAGGACATGTACACAATGTACCCGAACATGCCCCTGACCAGTCCGCGGACCTTCGAGTTCCACAAAAAACTTTTCAGCGAACTCGCAGCCGCGGGCGGCAACATTTATTACCCGAACGACGACGGGCGCGGCGGCCAGGCGCACCCGGCCGACAAGGCCGCGACCGGGGGCCAGGACACCAGCGCGAAGCTGGACGCGAAATATCTGACCCGGCTGTTCCGGGCGATCAAGGCGGAGTATCCGGATTTCAAGATGATATTCTGCCCGGTTTACTACTTTGGCCCGGATTCCCCGAAGGAATATGAGAACAATCCGCGCGAAACATACCTGAAGAGCATCCGCGAGGATCTGGACCCAGGGATCGAAGTGTTCTGGAACGGACCGCGGGTGCGCGAGGGCGGCAAGAAGAAAATCCATGGCGAGTGGGCGAAGCGGGAGTATGGCCGCAAGCCGGCGATCTACCAGAACAGCTTCGGCCACCACATGTATAACTACCTCGGCGACGAGGCGTTCCACTGGTGCGAGAAGGACGATGACCCGCGCGGCCTGATGTATGACGGGTTCTACGGCGACATTTCGTCGTTCTATTACAATCAGGACATCGCAAAAAACGGCCCCTTCACGATGGGTTATTCGGCATACATGTGGAACCCGAAAGCCTACAACCCCCTGGCCGACTCCAAGCGGATAACCGCCATCCTTTACGGGAAGAAGATGTGGGAGATCATCCGGCCAGGCAACCTCGCGCTGGCGTATTTCGACAAGTTCGACAACAAGTTCCAGATGTGGCCCGCGGCCTATGCGGAGCGCGACCTGGTGAAAACGAATTACGCGATCGTCCAGGAGGCGTGGGACATGGCGGTAGCCTATAAACCGGCGGCTATCAGCAACATTCCGACATGGTATTCCGATATGGTATGGTGGTCGGGCGAACTGGCGCGCAACATAGACACCGCCAAGCCATGGGAAGAGCGCATGGCGAAGGAAATAGCCGAACTGCGCGAAACCGCGCAGAAGGAGGTCGCGCTCAATGAATCGAAAGGCGATGTTTTCCTTCCCGGCATCTGCTTCATAGGCGGCAAACATCGCGTATATGGCATGAAGACGCCCGAGGCGAAGGCGCTTCACAAGTCGTTTCCGCTCGGTATCCGCAGGGCGGTTTTTATTGAAAAGCAGATGACTCCCTACTCGCGCATCTACGCTGATTTCAAAGCCGGCCCGGAAAAGGATTTAAAGCTGTTTCTGTCGGGAATGTTCGAGAAGAATCCCGATGACCTGGACGCGCCCATGTGCCGCGTTTTGGTGAACGGCCACACCGTATTCGCCGGCCCGACGCTTCTGCCGGAATGCGACTGGGGTGTGCATACCATCACGATTCCTGCGCGCATCCTGAACCCGGACCGGATCAACCGGCTGGAAATCGTCAACCTTGAGGAGGGGTTCGGCACACAGACGCCGCCGTTCATCGCGATTGTTTATGGAGTGATCCGATAAACGCGGCGAAGAAGGGTCGCGCCTCGGCATTTTCACGGACAAGCCTGGCCAGGCGCGCCTGGAACGCGGCGGGCGATGGCTGAAACCAGCCGGCGCGCGAACGCGGGCAGGCCCGGGTCCCGGGCGCCCATCACCAGGATCGCGTCACCCGCCTGCGCCTGCCGGGCGAGGCGGTTTTCCATGGCGTCGAAGTCGGGCGCATATTCCGCGCGCAAGCTCCTGGCGCGCAGGGCTTCGACGAACTCGCCTGACGTGAAGGCGCGGCGGGCCGTTCCGCCCGCGTAGAACACGGGCAGCACGAACAGAATGTCGGGCGGCCGCAGGGTTTCCGCGAACATGGCCAGCAGCTCGTCCTTCATCAGCGCGAGCGGGCCGTAGCCGTGCGGGCGCCAGGCGGCCAGGATGCGCCCGTGATAGGGCGCCAGGGCGGTCAAGGCCGCGCGGATTTTCGCCGGGTTGTGCGCGTAGTCGTCGATTACCGAAATGCCGGCCGCCGTTCCCGCCGGTTCGAGGCGGCGCTCGATGCCGCGGAATCCGGCCAGGGCGTTCCGGATTGTTGCGGGTTCCAGCCCGAGCCGGAGGCAAAGCGCGACTGCTTCCAGCGCGTTTTCCGCGTTGTGGCGGCCAAGGAGCGGGACGGCATACTCTTCGCCGCGGTGCTGAAAAAGCGCGCCCTGCGCCGTCAGCCTCGGGGCGAACCCGGCCAGTAGTTTTTCGGCCGGGGGCTCGCCGAAACAGCCCACCACGCCCCTGCGCGCGCGGCCGGCAAACCGACGGAACAGGGCTGTGACTTCGTCCAGCTCGAAATGATCCTTGGAGATATTGGTAATGACGGCCCAGTCGGGCTCGAATTGAAGCAGGGACCGGTCGCTCTCGTCCGCCTCGATGACCCACAGGT
>JAAZAB010000396.1 GCA_012514555.1 Lentisphaerota bacterium | reverse complement strand
CGGCTCCTCGACGGTGATGATGCGTTGCTCGATGGAGTTGATCGTGTGCAGGAAGGCGTAAAGCGTGGTGGATTTACCCGAGCCGGTGGGGCCGGTGACGAGCAGGATGCCGTTGGGCTTGCAGATCAGCTTGCGGATCTGGGCCTCGTCGCGGGCGCCCAGGCCGATGCTGTCCAGCCCGATCAGACCGCTCTTGCGCGTCAGCAGGCGCAGGCTGATGCTTTCCCCGTAGACCACGGGGATGGTGGACACGCGGATGTCGAGGTCCTCGCCGTGGATGCTGAGGCCGATGCGGCCGTCCTGGGGAAGCCGCTTTTCGGCGATATCCATGTTGGCCATCACCTTGATGCGCGACACGATGGCCGCCTGGAACCGCTTGAGCTGCGGCGGCATCGAGGTCTGGTGCAGCACGCCGTCCACGCGGTAGCGGATGCGCAGCTCGTCCTCCATCGGCTCGAAATGGATGTCCGTGGCCCGGTCCTTGTACGCCTCCCAGATGACCTGGTTGACGAACTTGACGATCGAGGCCTCCTGGTCGAGGTCGCTCAGGTCGACCTTGGCCATGATCTCTTCCTTGGCCACCTCGATGCGGTTGTCCTCGATCAGGCGCTCCATGGTGTCCGCGCCGACGCCGTAGAACCGGTTGACCGCCTTGGCAATGTCCGACGACAGGCTCAGGTTCAGGCGGATGCGCAGCCCCGACACCAGGCGCAGGGCGTCGGCCAGGCTGGGGTGGAAGGGGTCGTTGGTCGCCACGTGCAAAACCGACTGCTCGACCTGCAGGGGAATCACGTTGTACTGGAACACCACCTTGGCCGGCAGCCGGGTGAGCACCTCGGGCTCGATCTTGACCTCGTTCAGACGCACGAACGGGAAGCCCAGCGCCTCGCCGATGGCCGTCAAGAAGACATCCTCCGGGGCCAGCCCGGCGGCCACCACCCGCTGGGTGATGGAGCCCTGCCCCTCGGCCTGCGGCTCAAGCAGGGCCCGGACCTGGTCGTCCTTGAACAGGCCCGTCCGCTGCAGCAGGGCCGCCAGCCGCGTTGTGGGGAGTTCAGGCATGCGCGCATTCTAGAGCCGCCCCCCCCCGCTGTCAATGCCGGCCCGAAGCCGCGCCAAAGCCGGCCGGGGCTCGCTCGCGGCGCCGCGGCCGGCGTCCGCGAAGACGCGTCGCGGCTTGGCCCGCTCGGCGTCGATCCGGAGCGGGGTCGACATGGGACAGCGGCGCGCACAGGGTTATCCGGCCGGATCCAGCCCGCTGATGGACACGCGGACGGGAAACCGGGCCGCGCGACTCAAAAAGGTTGTTGACATTACCACATTTCAGAACTAGCTTGGTTATACGTTAAATCAAAGCGTTTTGAGGCCGATCCTTTCCGGTGCAGACAGGCAGGTTGCGTCGGCAGAAGAAGAGCGTGATCAACAGGAGCCGCTCCCATGAAGCGCCAGCCCCTCCCTCAATTTCCAGCCGCCGATCGGATGCCGGCCAGCGACCGGATCAAGCGCCTGCGGGAACAGACCTTCCGCTATCCCATGATGGCCGAGCTGCCGCAGAACAGCTGGGGACCGCGGAGAAGACTGGCGTTGGGCGAGGGCTGGCTCCAGTCGGCGGGCCAGCCGACGGCTCGGCTGCGCCGCGCCGCCAGCCAGGCTTGCCGCCTGGACCATGAGCCGGCGGTGATCCATGACCACGAGTTGATTGTCGGCTGCCCCGACTTGTCGGCCCTGACAGAAGCGGAGCAGAAGCGGTTGGATGAAATCAGCCCGATGCTTCAGGCCATGCCCCTGTCGCGCGGGCAATACGACCACATGGCACTGGACTACGAAAAGCTGCTAAGGGTCGGCGTGAACGGGCTGATTTCGGAAATCAGGCAGCGCCGCAAGGCGTTGAACCCGCAGGCGCCGATAAATTTGGCGAAGGAAGAGTTCTACACCGGATGCCTCCTGGAGCTCGAAGCGCTCCTGCGGCTGGCCAGGCGCTACGCCGATCAGGCGCGGGCGCTGGCGCCCGGCGCGCCGCCGGAGCGGTCCGAAGAGCTGCTGCAGATCGCCGGGATTCTCGACCGCGTGCCAGCGCAGCCGGCGGCGACCTTCCGCGAAGCCCTCCAGAGCCTGCATTTCTACACCTTCATGCTGTGGGGGGATTACCAGGCGGGGCGTCCGGATCAATACCTGATTGACTTTTACCGCGCCGACGTGGCGGCCGGCCGGCTGACGCCCGAAGGCGCGCTGGAGCTGATCGACTGCTTCTGCCTGCTCTATTCGGCCTATCATCCGAAGGGGTCCGCCGTCGGCTTCATGGTTGGCGGGCGCGACCCGGCGGGGAAAGCGGTGCACAACGAGCTGACCTACCTGTTCATCCAAAGCATCGCCCACACCCGCATGGCTTACCCCGGCATCGGCTTGTGCGTGCACCGGGAAACGCCGGACGACCTTTTGGACCTGGCGGCGCACATGCTCTCGCAAGGCACCTCGCACCCGGCCATTTTCAACGATGACGCCATTACGCAGGGGCTGATGAACTATGGCATGCCCGAGCGCGATGCGCGCTCCTATGTTCACAGCTCGTGCGTGGAAATCACGTCCTGCGGGCGGTCGGGGTGCTGGGTCTTCAGCCCGACCGTGAACCTGTTGACCTTGCTCCTGGATCATATGCAGGAAGAGGCCGGGTGCGGAAGCCTGGAGGAGTTTTTGGGCAAGTACGAGCAGAAATTGCGCCTTAAGCTTGCGGCCGACATCCATACCCAAAGCCTCTGGCAGCTGGAGCGATCGCGGAACGGGAGCGACAGCCTGCTCTCCTCGTGCCTGGTCAACGATTGCTTGAAATCAGGGAAAAGCGTCGATGAAGGCGGCGCGGACTACAATTACATCATGCCGACCTTCCTCGGCATCGCCAACCTGGTGGACTCCGTGATGGCGATCAAGACCCTGGTTTACGATGAAAAGAAATTGACCCTGGCGGAATTCCATGGAATCTGCCTGGGCAATTTTGAAAACGACCGGGTTCTGCTCGAGCGCATCGCGAACCGGTTCCCGCATTTTGGCAACGACGAAGCCGCCACGGACAGCCTGATGCGGGACCTTTCGCAGCGGATCGCGCGGTCGTGCGAGGGGCTGGTTAATTTTTACGGATCGAGAGCCCTTCCGGGCGTGTATTCTTACATGGCGCACGTCAGCGCGGGGGCGCAGACGCCGGCCACGCCGGATGGCCGCAAGGCGCGTGCCTCGCTGGCCTCTGCGGCTTCCCCGGCGCAGGGGCGCGACACGCGCGGCCCGACGGCGTCCATCTTGTCGTCAACCTGTTGGGACCAGACCCCGTTCATGGGCGGCGTCTCCGTCAACTTCACCTTTCAGCCGGATCCCGCCCTGACCTGCGCCAACCTGAAGGCCATTACAAAGACGTTCCTTGCCCGGGGCGGCCTTCAGCTCCAGGCCACGTGCGTTGCGAAAGAAACCCTGCTGGATGCGCAGAAAAACCCGGCGCGCCACCGCGACCTGCTGGTGCGCATCGGCGGGTATAGCGACTATTTCACCCGCATCTCGCCCGCCATGCAGGCTGAGATCATCGCCCGCACCAGCCATGTCGTGTAACAATTTATTCGCAGGCGGGCGCGATCCGATAAACGCAAGGATCTAAGCGTGATCATGACCGACATATCGGGCGTTATTGAAGAGGGAATGTGGTCGTACGGCGGCGCGCTGCCGCCTGTCCGCATTCGCCGATTGTCCAGCCCGCGGGAGACCAGTTACACCTTTGCGCTCAATTCGATTTCCGGCACCTATCTCGAAACGTCGGCGCACCGCTTGCCCGGCGGGCCGGCCCTGGACGATATCCCCCCCGGCAGGCTGATCCTGCCGGCGTCCATTATTCAGCTTGAAACCAAGAAGCCCAGAGGCCACATCACCGCCGGCGAGCTGCGCGCTTCAGGCGTGCGGATCCGGAACGGCGATGCCGTTATCGTCGCCACGGGCTGGGACCGGAGGTGGAACAAGCCCGGCTTTGTCACAGAAAGCCCGCATTTCACGTCCGAAGCCATGGACTGGGTCCTGGGCCGGGGCCCGGCG
>JAAZAB010000395.1 GCA_012514555.1 Lentisphaerota bacterium | reverse complement strand
TAGCCGATGGCGACCTTCGCCGCGATCTTCGCGATCGGGAAGCCGGTGGCCTTCGACGCGAGCGCGGAGGATCGCGACACGCGCGGATTCATCTCGATGATCACCATGCGGCCGTCGGCCGGATTGACGGCCCACTGGACGTTCGCGCCCCCGGTTTCCACGCCTATTTCCCGGATCACGGCCAGAGTGGCGTCCCGCATGCGCTGGTATTCGCGGTCCGTCAGCGTCTGCGCCGGGGCCACCGTCACGCTGTCGCCCGTATGAACGCCCATGGGATCGATGTTTTCGATGGAACAGACGATAACGCAGTTGTCGCGGGCGTCGCGCATGACCTCCAGCTCGAACTCCTTCCATCCGATCACCGACTCCTCGATCAGCACCTCGGAATTGGGACTGTACGAAAGGCCGCGCTCCACGATGGCCCGGAAGCCCGCCTCGTCACGGGCAATTCCCCCGCCGGAGCCGCCAAGGGTGAACCCGGGCCGAATTACCAGGGGAAAGCAGCCCAGGGCGTCCAGGACTTGCATTGCCTCGGAGAGGGAATGCGCTGACTGCCCGCGCGGCACATCCAACCCGATTTTCTCCATCGCCTCCTTGAACAGCCGGCGATCTTCAGCCTTGCGGATCACCTCCGCCCGGGCGCCGATCATTTCCACCCGGTATCGCGCGAGAATGCCGCTGTCATTCAGCGCAACGGCCAGGTTCAAAGCAGTCTGGCCGCCCAGCGTCGGCAGGATCGCGTCCGGCCGCTCGCGGCGGATGATTTCCTCGAGCACCGGCCCGGTCAGGGGCTCCAAATAGGTCCGATCGGCAAATTCCGGGTCGGTCATGATCGTGGCCGGGTTGCTGTTGACCAGCACCAGGTCATAGCCTTCTTCCTTGAGCGCCTTGCAGGCCTGGACCCCGGAATAATCGAATTCGCAGGCCTGTCCGATGACGATCGGCCCGGCCCCTATCAGCATGATCTTCTTTATGTCTTCGCGTTTCGGCATGGCCTGTTTCCATGAATCGGATGCGCGCCAGACCCGGCGCCTTATTCGGTACGGCAGGCCGGCGCCCGGAACGCCATGGCCGCGCCGACAAAACTGCTGAACAGCGGATGGGCCTTCAGCGGCGAGGATTGAAACTCAGGGTGGAACTGGCAGGCCACGAACCAGGGATGGCCCGCCAGCTCCACGGCCTCGACCAGGCCCGACGACGGGTTGACCCCCGCAAATACCATGCCCCGCGTCTCCATCTGTTCGCGGTAGCGATTGTTGAACTCGTAGCGATGGCGGTGCCGTTCCCCGACTTCGGCCGCGCCGTACGCGGCGCGGGCTTTCGTGGCCTCGCCGATGGCGCAGGGAAACAGCCCGAGCCGCATGGTGCCGCCCTTGGCCGCTTGGCGCTTCTGCTCCTCCATCAAATCCACGACCGGGTGCGGCGTATCAGGATCAAATTCAGTGCTGTTGGCCCGATCCAGCCCGCAAACGTTGCGCGCAAATTCAATAACCGCGCACTGCATGCCCAGGCATATGCCCAGGAAAGGCACGCCCCGGGTCCGGGCATATTGCGCCGCCGCGATCTTGCCCTCGATGCCGCGGTCGCCAAAGCCGCCGGGAACCAGGATGCCGTGGACGCCCTGGAGGAACGGCTCGCACCCCTGTTTTTCGATATCCTCGGACTCCACACGGCGGATGCGGACTTCAACGCGGTGCGCAATGCCTGCATGCGTCAGCGCCTCGCAGACGCTTTTGTAGGCGTCTTTCAGGCTGACGTACTTGCCGACCAAGGCGATCTCCGCCACGCCTGATTCGGGATTCAGCTGCGCGGCCAGCATGGCTTCCCAGTCCCGGATATCCAGGGGTCGCACGTGGAGATCCAGCATTTCCAGGATGTACACGTCCGCGCCCTGCCGCGCCAAATCAAGCGGCACCTCGTAAATCGAGCGGGCAACGTCAATTTCCTCGATGACCAGGTTCAATTCAACGTTGCAGAACAAGGCCAGCTTTTCCCGGTGCTCCCGCGTCAAATGCTGTTCAGCGCGGCACACGAGGATATCAGGAATGATGCCGATGGTCCTCAGAATGCCGACCGACTGCTGGGACGGCTTGGTTTTCAGCTCGCCCGCGGCCTTGATGAACGGCACGAGCGTCAGGTGAATGAAAAGCCCGTTCTGGCGCCCGATGGCCTGGCGATATTCGCGAATGGCCTCAAGGAACGGCAGGGACTCGATATCCCCGGCCGTACCCCCGATTTCGGTTATGACAATATCAACGTCGCCGCCGTCCATCGATGCGATCGCCGCCTTGATTTCGTCGGTGACGTGCGGGACAACCTGGACGGTTTTGCCGAGGTATCCGCCCTGCCGCTCGCGGGCGATGACGGCGCTGTAAATGCGGCCGGTGGTGTAGTTGCTGTCCCGCGTGCAGGCGACCCCGGCAATCCGCTCGTAATGCCCGAGGTCCAGGTCCGTTTCCGCCCCGTCGGCGGTCACGTAAACCTCGCCGTGCTGAAACGGCGACATGGTGCCGGCATCCACGTTGAGATACGGGTCCAGCTTCTGCATGCGGACGCGGTATCCACGCCGCGCCAGCAGGAGCCCAAGCGACGCCGCCGTTATGCCCTTGCCGAGCGACGACACCACGCCGCCGGTGATGAAGATATGCTTGGTCACATGGGGCGGCGTTTTCATGGAACGCCCCCCGCTCCCACGGGCTCCGGGGCGGCGCCACACTCCAGCTCCGTCTTGCCCTGCACGGTGCCGACGTCAACCGGGTATGCGCCGGAAAAACAGGCGGCGCAGTAGTCGCCCGGAAACCGGAAAGGCGAAAGCAGGCCGTCCTGGCTCAGGTAGCCCAGCGTATCCGCGCCGAGAAACCGGCATATCTCGCCGATGGAACGCCGCCCGGCGACCAGCTCCGCCTTCGTCGGAAAATCAATGCCGAAAAAGCAGGGATGAACGACCGGCGGACACGCAATCCGCAAGTGGACTTCCCGGGCGCCCGCCCGCTTCAGGGCGGCGACACGCCGGCGCGCGGTGGTCCCGCGGATGATGGAATCGTCCACCACCACAACGCGCCTGCCCTTCACCACGTCATGGACGACAGCCAGCTTCATGTCCGCGCTGTCGGACCGCTGATTCGCATCCGGCATGATGAACGTCCGGCCGACGTAATGGTTCCGGATGAAGCCGTAGTCCAGCGGAATGCCGCTACCCCGGGAATAACCGAGCGCCGAGGCGTTGCCGCTGTCCGGCACCGGGATAACGATGTCGGCGCAGGCCGGGCATTCCATGGCCAGCCGCAATCCCAGCTGGCAGCGGATTGAATGGACGCTCTCGCCGAACACGCGGCTGTCCGGCCTGGAAAAATACACGTGTTCGAATATGCACTGCGCATGGCGCGGCGCCGGCGAGGCGGCGAACTGCGAAAACGTCATCCCATCCTTGTCCACCACCACCAGCTCCCCGGGCTGGACATCCCGGAGATATTCCGCTCCCGCCTGGGCCAGGGCGCAGGTCTCGCTGGCAAAAACATAGCCTGAGCCCAGCTTCCCGATCGAGAGCGGCTTGAAGCCCAGCGGATCGCGCGCCGCCATCAGCCGCTCGCGGGTCATCAGCAGGAAGGAGAAGGCGCCCTGGAGCTCATTCAAGGCGCGAGCAACCCGGAGCGGGCGCGATCGGTACATGGGGTCGGCCAGCAGGTGCACCAGGACTTCGCTGTCCGTGCCGGTCTGGAAAATGGCGCCCGCCGCCCCGTACATCCGGCGCAGGCGCCGCGCGTTGGTCAGGTTGCCGTTATGGGCGATGGCCCATGGCCCGTCGCTGCATTCCACGACCAGCGGCTGGACGTTCTGCATCCGGGCGGACCCGGTTGTGGAATAACGCACGTGCCCGATCCCCATGTGCCCGGACAACTCGCTCCAGGGCCTGGCCGCAAACACGTCGCTGACCAGCCCCATCCCCTTGACAGTGTGCAGAAGCCTGCCATCGCATGTGACAATCCCAGCGCCTTCCTGCCCGCGGTGCTGCAGCGAAAACAAGCCCTGGTAGACCAGGGGCGCAGCATCCTGCACGCCAAAGACGCCAAAAACACCGCACGCCTCCCGCGGACATTCCCCAGGATCATGAAACTCCATGGATCATCGCCCTTGTGCAGGATTTTTTCACGGCGCCTGAAATCTCCGTTCGTTTAAAACCCATCATTGCCTGAATGGATCAGGCTAGACCACGCCCTGGGCAAGCATGGCGTTGGCGATCTTTCGAAAGCCCGCAATGTTGGCGCCCTTGACGTAATTGATGAAATCCTTCTCCCGGCCGTAAAGCACGCATGACTCGTGAATGGCGCTCATGATTTCGCACAGGCGCCTGTCAACCTCTTCCTTGGGCCAGCTCAAGTGCATGGCGTTCTGGGACATTTCCAGACCGGACGTGGCCACGCCGCCGGCGTTGGCGGCCTTGCCTGGACCATACAGAATCCTTGCCTCCTGAAACACGTCCACGCCTTCCGGCTCGGTCGGCATGTTGGCCCCTTCGCAGACGCAAAAGCAGCCGTTCTTCACCAGAGTCCTGGCATCGTCGGCGCTGATCTCGTTCTGCGTGGCGCAGGGAAACGCCATGTCGCACTTGACCAACCAGGGCCGCTGGTCGGGCAGGAATCTGGAGCCGGGGAATTTCGAGGCGTATTCCTGTATCCGGCCGCGGCGCTCGTTCTTCAACTCCATCACCCATTTCAGCTTTTCCTCGCCGATCCCGGCCTCGTCAACAATGGCGCCGGCGGAATCTGAAAGCGTCACCACCCTGGCGCCAAGGCGTGTGAGTTTTTCAACCGTGTACTGCGCCACGTTGCCCGAGCCGGAAACCGCCGCAATCTTGCCCTCAAGCGTCTGCCTGCGCGTCGAGAGCATGTTCTGGGCAAAATAAACCGCGCCATATCCCGTAGCCTCAGGCCGCATCAGCGAGCCGCCCCAGCTGACGCCCTTGCCGGTGAGCACGCCCGTGAACTCGTTGCGCAGCTTCTTGTACTGGCCAAAAAGATACCCTATTTCCCGGCCCCCGACACCGATGTCGCCGGCAGGCACGTCCGTGTCGGCGCCGATGTGGCGGAAGAGCTCGCCCATGAACGCCTGGCAGAACCGCATGACCTCCATGTCGCTCCTGCCCTTGGGATCGAAGTCCGAGCCCCCCTTGCCCCCGCCCATCGGCAGCGTGGTCAGGGCGTTCTTGAAACATTGCTCGAACGCCAGGAACTTGAGAATGCCCAGCGTCACGGAAGCATGGAACCGCAGCCCGCCCTTGTAGGGGCCCAGCGCCGAATTCATCTCGATCCGCCATCCGCGGTTGACGTGTATCTCGCCCCGATCGTCAACCCAGGGCACCCTGAAGATGATTACCCGCTCAGGCTCGACAAGGCGCTCGAGTATCTTTTCACGGCGGTAGGAGACCGTGCCCTCCACCAGCGGCATCAGGCTCTCAACCACTTCCCGCACCGCCTGGTGAAATTCCGGCTCACCCGGATTGCGCGCCACAACCCGCCCCATAAACTCTTCCACGGATTCGCTCATTGAAATAATACTCCCGTTTTCCCGCTCTCGCAGCCAATGCAGGAAGCATGAATCGTGCCATTGGAAGGAACCCTCGCGCGGCCGGCATGCGGCCGCTTTACTTAATAGACTAGCAGTAAAGACTTAACAAATAAAAGCATAATTTCCGCCCAATTTGGCAGCTAATAAAATGGTATAATTATTAGCCCAACGACTATTGCATAGCCATGCGCGCGGGCGGACGGCGGGCGCATCAACCTGGAGGGCCGGGGTACACCCCAGCCGCCGCATGCGCCCTGTTTTACCCGTCAATCACGCCCTCCCGTTCGGCGGCTTCATCCTCCTTGCTCATCCGGCCGAGCACACGCCGGTATTCCGTGGGAAACACCTGGACAAACAGGGCAAGGGATTCTTCCCAATGTCCCAGGATATATTCGGCTTTTTTGCTGCCGGTATAATCAAAATGCTTTTGAATCATGGCTCGCAGCTCTTTGATGTCAGCAGCGTCCGTAAGCATATCCAAGTCTACCATTTCAAGATTGCATCGGCCGTCAAAGCTGCCTTCCGGATCATAAACGTAGGCGATCCCCCCGCTCATGCCCGCGGCAAAGTTGATCCCCGTTTTGCCCAGGACAACAACCCGCCCCCCGGTCATGTACTCGCAGGCGTGATCGCCCGTTCCTTCGACCACGGCGCAGGCGCCGCTGTTCCTTATCGCAAACCGTTCCCCGACCCGGCCATATATGTAGGCTTCGCCGGAGGTCGCCCCATACAGGAGCACATTGCCGCAGATGGTGTTTTCTGAGGGATCAAAGCCCGCATCCGGGGGCGGCACGACAATGATCCGGGCGCCGGAAAGACCTTTCCCCAGATAATCGTTCGCCTCGCCTTCAAGCCGCAGCGTCAGCCCCGGGGCTCCGAAAGCGCCGAAGCTCTGGCCGGCGGCCCCCTTGAACCGGCACACGATGGTATCATCCGGCAGTCCCGCCCCGCCGCATCTGCGGACCATTTCGCCGGACAGCATCGTTCCCACGGCCCGGTTGACATTCCGGACGGGCATTTCGATCACAACGGCATCGCGATTTGAAAGCGCCGGCAAGGCCCGCTCGATCAATTTGTCATCCATGACTCCGCTCAGGTCGAACGGCTGGGATTCCGTGCAGCGTCGGGCGCCGCCGCCGATGCGGCCGAAGACTGCCGAAAAGTCGAGATGCCTGGCTTTCCAGAATTCGATGGCGCCGTCAACTTCAAGCATGTCGCTGTGCCCGACCAGGTCGTCCATCCGTCGAAAGCCCAGGAGCGCCATGTATTCCCGGACCTCCTCGGCGACCATTGTGAAGAAGTTGACGACGTGGTCCGGCTCGCCCGCGAAGCGTTTGCGCAATTCCGGATTCTGCGTCGCAATCCCCACGGGGCATTTATTCTCGTTGCACTTTCGCGTCATCACGCACCCGCACACCACCAGGGGCGCGGTGGCAAAGCCGAACTCCTCCGCGCCCAGCAAGGCAGCGATGATCACATCCCGCCCGGTTTTCATCTGCCCATCCGCCTGGAGGCGGATGCGGCTGCGCAAATTGTTCAGCATGAGCGTCTGCTGCGTTTCCGCAAGCCCGAGCTCCCACGGGCCGCCCGTGAAGTGGATCGAGGAAAGAGGCGAGGCGCCGGTGCCCCCGTCATGCCCGCTGACGAGCACCTTGTCCGCGCCCGCTTTGGCCACGCCGGCGGCAACGGTTCCCACCCCGGCCTCGGAAACCAGCTTCACTGAGATATTGGCGGCGGGGTTCACGTTCTTCAGGTCAAAGATCAGCTGTTTGATGTCCTCGATGGAATAAATGTCGTGGTGCGGCGGCGGCGAAATAAGCGTCACGCCCGGCGTTGTATGGCGCACGCGGGCAATCTCAGGATCGACCTTGAACCCGGGCAGCTGCCCGCCCTCCCCGGGCTTTGCGCCTTGCGCCATCTTGATCTGCAGCTCCCTG
>JAAZAB010000042.1 GCA_012514555.1 Lentisphaerota bacterium | reverse complement strand
GGGGGCTACAAGGAGGTCATCCTGTCCGTCGAGGGCGAAAACGTCTACCGTTCCCTGCAATTCGAGGCTGGAACGCACCGGGTCCAGCGCGTGCCCGTGACGGAAGCCCAGGGCCGCATTCACACCTCGGCGGCCACGATTGCGGTCCTGCCCGAAGCCGAGGCCGTGGACGAGATAGAAATCAAGCCGGACGACATCAGGATCGAATACTGCCGCGCCTCCGGCGCCGGCGGCCAGCACGTGAACAAGACCGACTCCGCGTGCCGCATCGTGCATATCCCCTCCGGTATTGCCGTGGAAAGCCAGGCCGAGAGGTCGCAGCGTCAGAATCGCGAGAACGCCATGCGGCAGCTCTGCGCGCGTCTGCTCGACATTAAGCAGTCCGAGGACAGGGAGAAGACCGGCGCCGCGCGGCGCGCCCAGATCGGCAGCGGCGACCGCTCCGAACGCATCCGGACCTATAATTTTCCCCAGAACCGCCTTACCGACCACCGCATCAACCTCACCATATACAGCCTGGACAAGATCATTGAAGGCGATCTTGGCGCGGTGCTAACGGCCTTGTACGACAACCACGTCAGCGCGCGGCTGGAGAAGGAAGCCGTCTTTTCCGATCCTTCCGCGCAACGCTCATGATTGTCGGGGACGCGTTGAGGCTGGCCGCTGCGCGCCTGCTCCGGGCCGGCGTGGAATCCCCGCGCATTGCCGCCGAATGGACCCTCGCCGCCCGGCTTGGCATCGACCGGCTCGAATTGCCCATGCGGCACCGGGAGGCTCTGGCTTTTCCCTGCGCCCAGGCATGGGAGGCCGATCTCGAGCACCTGGCCGCGGGCGAGCCCATTCAGTATGTCATGGGTTCCGCAGTTTTTTTCGGCCGCGAATTCAGGGTCGATTCGCGCGCCCTGATTCCGCGGCCCGAGACCGAGGAGCTGGCCTGCCGGGTCCTGGCCTGCGGTGAGCTGTGGGCGCGGCCAAAGCCGGGAGTATGCGACGTCGGGACCGGCAGCGGATGCCTTGCTATCACCCTTGCCCTTGAGCGGCCCGGAGCCGTGCTGCAGGGCTCGGATTTGAGCGGCGCCGCGCTGGCCCTTGCTTCCGAGAACGCCCGGCGCCTTGGCGCGGAGTCGCGGGTCAGGTGGATTTGCGCCGATCTGCTCGACTGGGTGGAGGACGCTTCGCTTGACGCGGTGGTTTCCAATCCGCCCTATGTCGAGTCAGGCGCGCTTGCCATGCTCGACCGGCAGGTCCGCGACTTCGAGCCCGGCATGGCGCTGGATGGCGGCCCGGACGGGCTGCGGGTTATCAGGCGGCTGATTCCCCAGGCTTTTCGAACCCTGCTTCCCGGCGGCCGGCTCTGGCTTGAGATCGGGGAGACCCAGGCCGGAGCGGTCTCTGCCCTTGCGCAGAGTGCCGGCTTCCGCGACATCGCGGTCGCCACGGACATTGCCGGCAGGGACAGGATACTGTCCGCCCGGATTGCGGGATGACACTTTTTTTCGCGCCCCGGCCTGCCGGCTCCCATCCCGACCGCTCAGCGGATGATCACCGTCTTCCAGCCCATGAGCGTTCCCCACCCGGCGAGCTTGTCGAGCACGTCGCCATAGACAAGCGCCGCATGGTGGGTTCCGCCCGCCTTGCTGTATTGTGCCAGGAATTCCCCAACCGGGAGCGTTGATTTCATCCAGCCCCGGATGCAGTTCTGGAGCTTGGGCTGCCGGCGCGGGCACAGCATGGCGACCGGGGCGAGCACCAGGGAAAAGGTGTCAGCCGGGCCGGGCGCGATGTTGGCGAACACGGCCTTTCCCGCCTTGAGGCAGCCCGCGAGGTTGGCGGGCTGCTTTGTGTCGGTGTACGGAAAGGGCTTGGCCATGAGCGTTGCCTTGCCATGGACCAGGCTGGGATTGATTTCACCCATGTGGCTGAGGAATATGGTTCCGCCTTTCCAGTCAGGGCAGAACATTTCCGTGAAAGTCGTTTCCGGGAACGCGCTTGCAAGCGCTCCCACGAACGAAGCCGTCAGGACGTCGCCCTCTCCGGCGTAGCCCTGGCCCCGGGCCATGGCCTTGCACGCCTCCAGGAACGGCACGGTGGGAAGCGCGCTTTTGCTGTCTATGTTGAGGAAGCTCGCGGTGAAGGCGGTCAGCCTGTTCTTTTCCATCCAGCGCCGGACCGCCAGGCCGGCCTGGACCGAGCGGCGATGGATTGCCGGGTCAAGGCCCTCAGCGATTTTGAACCTTTTCCTGTCGAGCGCGAGCTCCTTGTCGATTGCCGGATCGCTGATGGCCGGAAGGAGGGCTTTGAGCGAGGCCGGATTGCAGGCGACCGTTTCCACGCCGATCGTCCGCCGCAGCGTTGGCGCGGGAACGGAGAAGTCGCCCATGCCCTTGAACGCGGGCCCGATCTGTCCGACCCGCGCGTTTCTCATGGCCGTGACCAGCCGGGCCGAAGCCGCCCAGCAAGCGATGCGGTCAAGCACGTCCGAACGCTTCCAGTGCCCGGCCTCGATCTGGAAAGATTTCCCGTTGCGGATCAGCATGTTGCACATGTCCTGGACGCCGTGGATGCCGTGGTTGTAGCTGATGGCGCCGGGCGCCTGTTCCGGGCCGAAGAAATCGTCCGGGGTCGTGTCGAGAACCAGGATGGGCAGGCGGGTGCGGGCCAGCGCTTCGCCCGATTCGAGGGAGGGCGAGTAGGCCAGGTGCAGGGTGATGATCGAGTCAACGCCTTCTTTTTCCAGGGCGCGGACCGCGGCCTTGAACTCGCCCGCGAGGCGGCAAATTCGCGCGCGCGCCACCGATATTCCGCGCTTCTCAAGCTCCGCGGCAATTTCCTGGGTGAACGCCTCGGGCCTCTTGCGCATGTCGGGATTGGAGCGGTCGTAGAGTTCCAGGTAGAGGGGCAGCAGTCCGGCTTTTGGTTTTGTCATGATCATCCTCCGGTGTTGATTTGTCCATGAACTTGAAATCGGATCAGGCATACGTTCGGCGCCGCGCCGAGTTCATCCCGGATTTTGCGTTTGAAACCGGGTTCATTCCACCCTCACCGCGGCGCGCTCGCGGTGTGATCGCAACGCGGCGGTGAACAGCCTGTGGCTAAGCGCCGTTTCGGCGGGCGTCACGCAGCCGGCAAAGCGCTTCAGCGGCTTGCCGTTGACCATTTCATGCAGGTATGCAGCCCACATCTGGATGATCATGTCCGAGAATCCGATCTCGAAAATGCCGCCCGTTATGGTCTTGAAGGCCGTTTCATTGCCCATGTCGATGTGCTGCCAGGCCTGCTCTCCGCCCTTGTAATCGAGGAACTGCAGAAGCCGCGGGTTCTTGGTTGAAAACCGCGCGGCAGCCCTGGTCCCGAGGATTTCCAGCGACCATGTGTTTTTCTCGCCGGGCGCGATGCGGAAGGTTTTCAGCGTCAGCGGGAACTCGTCGCCCGTGTCCTGGTCCGCGGCGCCGCAGAAGAGCGTCGCGTTGTCCCACGTCCGGCAGGGAACCTTTCCGCCCTTGCCGTCCGGCCTGCTCTTTACGATGTCGCCAAGGATGGCGCGGACGCTTGATGGCCGCCAGCCGGCGCGGAACGGGAAGTGGCAGACGTGCATGCCCAGGTCTCCCATGCAGCCGTATTCGCCGTTGAACTCGATCATCCGCTTCCAGTTGATCGGCTTGTCCGGGTCCATGTCGCTGGAGTGGAGGAAATAGTTGTTCGCCTCAATGATCCTTCCGAACGCGCCGGAGTCGAGCATGTCGCCGATGCGCTGGACCGCCGGGTAGAAGGGGAACTCCGACGAGCAGCGCACGAACGAGCCCGGGTGCTTCCGGGCGCAATCGAGGATGGCCGTGTTGGCGGCCATGTCGATGCCGAACGGCTTTTCTCCAAAAAGGTGCTTTCCGGCCTCGATCACGGCCGTGTAGTGCTCCTGGTGCAGGTTGTGCGGGGTGGCGCAGTAGACGGCGTCCACGTCCGGCGAGGCCAGCAAGTCCCGGTAGCTCGTCGTTGCGACGCGTATGGAGGGGAAATTGGACTTGTACCACTCGAACATGGACGGCTGGGTGTCGCATATTGCCGAGAGCTCCGGCCGGGCTGCGGGCGCCAGCAGGTGACACCACCGGCCGATGGCCGACGCGAACTCGCGGCCCATGAGGCCGCAGCCTATGATCCCGAATCGAACGCGCTTCTGTGTCACGGTCTGCTGCCTTTCCTTCAGGCGCCCCGGGGGGGCGGTTTTGGCGAAAACGAGTTTTGTCCCGGTTCCCGTCAGCCAGCGGCGGGCGGGCGCAGGAACGCCGGTGTCGGTGACAAGGCCAGGTGGCGCTTCTTCACGTCTGCAGCGCCTTGTCCATCATCCCGATCACCTTGTCCACGACATCCCGCCCGGCAGTGACCGGCAGCTTGGTCAGGGCCGCCGGAGGAATGCTGGTTTTATAGGTTTGAACGCTTATGTCAAGCCCGGCGTCGTTGAGCGCCGCGGCAAAGGCCTTTGCCGGCTCCAGCGCCCCGAACCTGATCGCCCCGAGGTGACGCCGGCCTTCTATGCCGTTGATTTTCGCCCGGTGCCTCTTCGCCAGCCGGCGCAGCTCCGACTCGTAGTATTCCCCTATTTCCGCAATCCGGCCGGCATTTTCGCCGATCCAGCGCATCTTGATGAGGTAGGCTAGCGAAGCGATCTCCTCCTGCCCGTTCGTCACCAGCGCGCCGAACTGCGGGAGCGCGTCAAACGCCGAGCTGAACAATAGCCGGGATGCCGGGTATTCCCCGGCGGGCATGCCTTTGCCGAGCGCGAGCATGCACGGTTTCAGGCCGTATTCGCGGAACAGGTAAATTTCGGGGCTCCATGCGCAGGACTGTATCTCGTCAACGCACACAGGAACGTCATGCAGCGCGCACAGCCGGTAAGCGCGCTTCAGGAAGGAGGGCTTCAGGAGTATCCCGCCGTAGTTCATCATCACGATCTCGTGGAAGAACGCCGCAATCTTGAACGCGCCCCTGTCCCACGTCTTGAACGCGCGCTCCAGATCGTCAACGCTGTTCGGGCGCAGCGGGCAGACCCGGAACGCGCCGGAATTCACCTGCCTTGCGTAAATTTCCGGCCACAGGCCGCGCATCATCTGCGCCGTTATAGTGGTCCCGTGATAGTTGGCCTGCAAGGCGCCGTCGTTATCGCCCATGACCAGGAATACCGGCGTTCTGCCCCTGTACTTGCATGCGGGCGAATCATCCTGGAACCGGTCGAAGCGGGCCAGCGCCAGCTTGATCGCCGCCTCCGCAGCCAGGCTGCCCGTTTCCAGGTTGATGACCCTGTTCAAAACGCCCTGTCGGCCGTCTCCGAGAACCCGGGCCAGGCCGGCTCGATCGCCTCGGCTCAGCCCGTTGGCGGTGCGGACAAGCTCGTCTTCAAGCAGCCGAGTGATGTGCCCGCGCGTGTTGTTGTGCGTTGCGTTGGGAATTCCCAGGCGCCGCGCGGTGTCGAGCAGCTTGAAGCCGGGGAACGAGTGCCCGAGCGGGGCGTGGTAGTGCTCGCTCTTCGAGAGCAGGAACAGGCGCCCGTCCTCGCCGATCCGGTAGTAGCCAAGCCCGCTCAGCGGCGCCCAGGCAATGCGCGAGTTTCTGTTATAGGCTACGGTCGTCGCGCCCGCGGCGGACCGTGCAAGCCGGGCTGAACAGCGCCGGCCCACGCCCGGAAGCATCCGGCGCAGCCTGTCCTGGAAAGATTTTGGGTACAGTTCGATCTTTTCGGACGCCTCCTTTCGAAGAGATGCGGCGGAGGCCCCGGACAGGAAGGCCCGGGCTTCGCAGACGGCTTCGACGTATTCGCGGCCGACCAGGTCGGCCAGCGATGCGCGGACAGGGCGGAATTCCGCGGCATTTCCGGCTGCGCGTTTCATGTGAAAACCTCGTTTTCTGGTGATGGTGTCAAGTGATTCGATCTGTGCAATTCGAGCATAATGCGCAAAACCTGTCAACGCCATTCGCGCCCGGCACGCCATTCGCGCGGGCCATTCGCGCGGGGGCCCGGAGATGGGGCAACGACTCGTGAGGCAAAAGTCAGAAGTCAACCCGGATTTTGCGTTTGAAAAATGAACGATGCTTATAACCCTATATGGAGCAGTTCAACTGCTCCGCGGTTGTCTTCGCTCGCTGCAAGATGTTAATGT